>JANOAP010000614.1:0-4875 GCA_031411175.1 Rhodoferax sp.
GCGCCCCAGGTTTCTGGTACCCACACCATCAAAGCCACTTGCAGTAGCTGCTCCAACAGCCCTGCCAGCAAAGAAATACAGGTCAAAGTACCAGACTTGCTGAACGTTTTTATTCTGCCATTTCGAGATGCGCGATGGGCCTACCCTGGCATCGGCCAGGTTCCTGGTCGTCACGCTGATAATCACTACCTCACGGTAGCCGCTGCGACGCGATTGCTGGGGATCAGCCAAAAATTTAACAGCCTATGGCCCGACGCACCCAGGCTGACACTCAACGATGCCAGCCTCGAATGGGGCGGAAAATTTGATATCCCCGCAACTTGGGAAAGAAACCCGCGAGCCCACGCGGAACACCGTACCGGCGACAACATTGACGTGCGGGCGAACGCGGCACCAGGTGCTGTACCTAGCGCCATTCGAGCGAAAGTATTTCGGTGGTTTCGAAACGAAAGCACGGAGGACGCTATTCCCCCCGAATTCGTCATTGAGAGTGTGAGGCCACTTCGCGAAAGCATTGGCGAAGCCAATGAACATTTTCATCTGCGCCTGGGGAATTGATATGAAAAAAACATGCTTGCTATTTCTTACGGGATCGTTCATTGCTTCCTTTGCATTCGCCGATCCACCGCTTAACGCCCAAGGCTACATTGATGGGGAAAGCATTCGCTACGACCCGCAGTCAGGAAACTACATCGTTACCTATTATGGCGACAGCCCTCAAGGTGACCGGATGATCACCCTGATTTACGACACGCCCAACAAGATAAAGCCCGCTGTTCGTATGTACCTGCGAGCTTCTAGTGGCCGTGACATTGAGTACAACTACGAGTTCAGCAATGAAAAGACCGCGAAACAGGATATTTATGCCTTCAGCTTCACGGCACGCGCTCCTTGGTGGGAGAGCTCTAGCTTGGTCACCCATGCTACTGCCACCAGTCAGGCCAGTGCCGGCAATATGCCCGGCACGGCGCAAGCCATTGAGGCGCGCGTAACCTACACCGGAACTATCGAATCAACGCGAATGAAGCAGCCCGATAAATGGTTGCCGGAAATCGCTTTTGCAAAAACCAATAAGGCGTTTCGCATAAGGTGGCAAGCCCACCCCAATAAGCCGCCGGCTGACGATATAAAGCCCGGACAAACGCGAAAAGGCTTTGGTCTCACGATGCCCTATCTTCCCGGCTTGGTGAAGGTTGCTTTTTCGGGTGATCCAGCGCCTTTCGGCTTCCCTGGCGCAGCAGGTGGCGACTCCAAAATCTGGAAGGATCTCGATAAGTTGATGTTCGGCAGCACCGCGCCAGCGCCTACAGTATCAAGCCTCGGTCCCAAAGTTCTCATACCGGAGCCGTTCAATGCGAAGGCTCTTAGCACCGGTATAAGCAGTGACCTGGCAAGCTGGGTTGAAGCAGGCCAACTCTCTGAGCCCTTGGCACAGCGCCTGAGGACCACATTTATGGTTATCGGCGAATCTGCCGAGCTCAACAACCCGGTGGGAGTCTCAGGCAATGCAGAACGGGTTTTTTATGAGCTGTTCTCTCGTCACGAAGGTATGCGTTATGGGGATGTTGAAGAAGATCGTGGCGATGAGAACGGAAAACCAAAGCCAGATCATCCCGAGCTAAGTCGCCTGGCGGCTCGCGCTATTGCTTTCAATACGTTTGAGTTAATCAAGCGCTTCTTTGTGGGCCGCCTGCTAACGGGCAAGTAGCGATTTCACCCGTCCGTCACACCGATAACCACTACCTCACGGATTCAGCCCACTTTGCGCGGCAATGCCGGTGCCTCAGCCGCAGCAGCCAAACCCTGAAGCACGTCGCCCACCACGATGATGCAGGGGCTGGACAGCCCGGCATCCACAATCGTGTGCTGCATCTGGCTCAGCGTGGTGATGACGTGGCGCTGCGTGGGCAGGCTGGCGTTTTGAATCAGGGCGACCGGCGTGGTACCGGACAGGCCATGCAACAGCTCAGTCTCGATGTGGGCCGCACCACTCACGCCCATGTAAATCACCAGGGTGAGGCGGGCGCTGTGGGCGGTGGCCGCAAGCGCTTTCCAGTCGGTGCCACCGTCACCGGGCTTGGCATGGCCGGTGACAAACACCACGCCCTGCGCGTGGTCGCGGTGCGTCAGTGGAACACCCAGCGAGGTGACTGCGGCCAGGCCGGACGTGATGCCATTGACCACCTGGACTTTGACGCCAGCGGCCTGCAGATGCTCAAGCTCTTCGCCACCACGGCCAAAGATGAACGGGTCACCGCCTTTGAGGCGCACCACGGTCTCGCCTTCCAGCGCGGCCATCAGCATCAGCTTTTCGATGAAGGCCTGGGGTGTGGATTTGCAGCCGCCGCGTTTGCCCACATAAATGATGCGTGCGTCGGGGCGGGCGTAGGCCGTGACGATGGCTTCGTTGACCAGGTCGTCCACCAGCAGCACCGTGGCTGCCTGAATGGCCTTGATGGCCTTGAGCGTGAGCAGCTCCGGGTCGCCCGGGCCTGCACCCACCAGCGTGACCGTGCCGGCAGTGGCCACGCTGTCCTGGTTGTGGCCCGTGAAGTGGACGATGCCACCGGTTTGTTTCGTGTTCATAGGTGCGAGGTCATACGCAAGATGTGTTCCACCTGCCGCGCAATCGAGGGCGGCACGGCGCTGTTGCCGTCCATCACGGACCTGATATACGCAGCGGTGGTGGCGGCGTCAAATTCTTTGGGCAGGTCGGGCAGCGTGGGCAGGGTGCCCGTTTGCGCTTCCTGCAAAACACTGCGCTGGCCGGCGACGAAGCCGTCCATTTGCGGCATGCGGCGCGGGTCGGCCACGGCTTCGCCTTCGGTGCCACGCAGCAGCATGGCGTTGGACTGCATCAGCTCAAACGTGGCCGCCATCGAGACCGCGTACTCCGGGTGCGTGTAGCTGCTGATGATCAGGCTCTTGCCAGCACAGGGGTTCATGAGCTTGACCAGGCTGTGGGCCGGGTTGCGCAGGCCCACGGCACGGCGCACGTCCAGCAGGCGCTGCAGGCCCGCGCACAAAACGGCAGTCGGTGCAAAAGCCACTTCACCACTTGCTACTGAATGAATAGCTGGTTGAGCTTGTATACCAAGGGCTAGCAGCACATCTGATGTGTAAATTCGGGTGGACTCGGTGGCCGTGCCATGCACCAGCACCGGCAAACCCTCGCGCGCCAGCAGCAATGCCAGCAAGGGCGTGAGCACCGGCAACTTGCGCGCACCGTTGTAGCTGGGGATGACGATGACGGGTGAGTCACCACCGGCGGGCACCTTGTGCAAACGGGCGTGTGTGGCATCCAGAAAGCCCGCCATTTCCTGAGCCGTTTCGCCCTTGATGCGCATGGCCAGGCAGAAGCCGCCAATTTCCAGATCCGTCACGCTGCCGTCCAGCACCTGGCCAAACAGATCGGCGGCCTGTTCTCGCGTGAGTGACCGCGCGCCTTCCTTGCCGCGGCCGATTTCCTTGATGTACTTGGCGATGCTCATGCCGGGATTGTCCGCTATGGCTCATGCCGTGGTGGCATGAGCTTATAGCGCTGCGGCAGTCAAATGGCTGCCCGCCCGCACCATGCGCTTTAGCTCGGGCAGGCACGAACCACAGTTGGTGCCGCATTTCAGGGCAGCTTGAAGCTGGGCCAGGCGTGCCTCTTCGTCGCCCAGGCAGGTCTCAAGCTGGTCCGTGATGGCCAGGTCGGTCACGTTGAAGCAACTGCAAATCTGCTTGCCACGCGACTGCACGGCCACCGGAGCCTTAGCACCGGGCAGCAGCAGCAGGCGGCCATAGGCTTGGGCGGGCAACTGGTCTTGCAGCACGGTCTTGATCCAGGCCTCGGCGCTGGTGTCACCCGCCAACAGGAAGGCCTGCAGTTCGGCATGGTCACCCGAGCGCACCAGTCGGGCGGCGCGGTGCTGGCCTTTTTTGCGGTCCACGTAATGCAGGCTGTCGGCGCTGTTCAGGCCCAGCAGGGCTTCCATCTGGCTCAGCAATTCAGGTGGCGGGGCATCGTGCGCCGCTGCGCGAAACAGCACCCCGTTGCGGGCGTTACCCGGCTCGCTCAAAGGCGTGTTGTTGGAAAACGGCACGCAAACGGCAAAGGGGAACAAGCGCATCATCTGCACCAACGCTTCGCGTGCCTTCAGCACCTGCGCATCGGGCAACCAGGCCACCGCCAGCATTGACCAAGGTAGCTCGGCCTTCAGGACTTTCACGGCAGCATGCTTGAGCTCGGGCTGTTTGGAGCTGGGGCAGTAGGCCGACGTGGTGAGCGCGTTCACACCCGCCAGCCGCTGGCCTGTGCTGCTGACGCCACTCAGATATTCCTCGCCCCAGTGCATGGCCATGAAGGCCTGGCTCATACCGACCTCGGCGCTAGCCTGCACCGGCACCAGAATGGAGCCACGCTTGCTGGTGACGTGCACCAGCTCGCCTTCCTCCAGCAGTCGGCGTGCCATGTCCTGCGGATTCATCTGGACAGTCGGCTCGGCCACGTGGCCAAACAAACGGCCCAGTGTGCCGGTGCGGCTCATGCCGTGCCACTGGTCGCGCAGGCGGCCTGTCGTCAGCGAGAACGGGTAACGCGATTCGCGCGGTTCGGCGACGGGCTTGTACACGGTGTTGGCGAATTTGGCGCGGCCGTCGGCAGTGGGGAAGATGCCGTCTTCGTACAGGCGGACCTTGCCCGTGGTGGCACCTTCAGGCAAAGGCCACTGCTGCGGGCCAACGGTTTCCAGCATGGCGTAGCTCAGGCCGGTGATGTCCAGGTCGCGGCCCCGGGTGGATTCGCGGTGTTCGGTCCAGACGGATTCGGAGGTGGGGTAGGGGAACAGCCCGGCGGGAAGGGCAGGCAATAACTTTTCCAGCCGTCGGGCG
>JANOAP010000615.1:0-13527 GCA_031411175.1 Rhodoferax sp.
GGCACCACGAGCGCGTCCGGCGTGAAATGAAACCAGAAAACCGGCGTCACGTCGGCTGTCTTGTACTGAACTTCACCTTCTATCGGTTGAAACACGATGTGAGGCAAATTGACGCCCACAATGTTCAGTCCGTCTGCTGGCAACTGGTTCATCTGGCTCCACATCAAACCACCGCCTGCACCCGCCTTGTATTGAATGATGGTCTCCACTGCGGCACATTTTTTCTTGAGCACAACCTGCTGATGGCGTGCCGACAAATCCGACTCGCCACCAGGTGGGAACGCCTGCCAGTACAACACGTTTTTATCAGGACACGCCTGGGCCAGCGCCCACGGGGAAGCCAGTGCAAGACACAGCATCGGTAAAAGCTTTTTCACGTTTGTCTCCTTTTAGAGGTGTAATTGGACACCAAATATCGGACCCCCTGCATCATCCAACAACCGCCGCCTTTGCGGCGTCCGCCGCAATCCGTGAACACACAGCCTGAGTCACCTGGGCCGTAGTGGCTGTGCCACCCAGATCACCGGTGTGCAGCGACTTGTCTGCGGTGACCTGCTCAATAGCGGTCATCAGGGTTTGGGCCGCTGCGGTTTCACCCAGGTGGTCCAACAGCATCACGCAACTCCAGAACGTGCCCACCGGATTCGCCAGGCCTTTGCCCATGATGTCGAAGGCCGAGCCGTGAATGGGCTCAAACATACTCGGGTAGCGGCGCTCGGGGTCGATGTTGCCGGTAGGCGCAATGCCCAGGCTGCCTGCCAGCGCGGCGGCCAGGTCGCTCAGGATATCGGCATGCAAGTTGGTGGCAACCAGCGTGTCCAGCGTGGCGGGGCGATTGACCATGCGATCGGTACAGGCATCGACCAACACCTTGTCCCAGGTCACTTCGGGAAACTCTTTGGCTATTAGCAGCGCAATCTCATCCCACATCACCATGGCATGGCGCTGGGCGTTCGACTTCGTGACCACGGTCAGCAGCTTGCGCGGGCGTGATGCGGCGAGCTTGAAGGCAAAGCGCATGATGCGCTCCACCCCTGCACGCGTCATCATGCTGACATCAGTGGCCACCTCAATCGGGTGGCCCTGGTGCGCCCTGCCCCCTACACCAGAGTATTCACCCTCGGAGTTTTCACGCACGATGACCCAATTGAGGTCTTCACGCTTGCAGTTCTTCAATGGGCCTTCAATACCAGGCAGGATGCGCGTGGGCCGCACGTTGGCATACTGGTCAAATCCCTGGCAAATCTTGAGGCGCAGACCCCACAGCGTGATGTGATCCGGAATGTGCGGGTCACCCGCCGAGCCAAACAAAATGGCATCCTTGTTGCGCAACGCGTCCAGCCCGTTTTGCGGCATCATTTCGCCATGGGCACGGTACCAGTCGCCACCCCAGCCGAAGTTTTCAAAATCAAACTTGAAGCTGTTGGTAGAGGTGGCCAAGGCCTGCAGCACAGTCTGGCCCGCAGGCACCACTTCTTTACCGATGCCGTCACCAGGAATGCAGGCAATTTGGTACGTCTTCATGGGGTATCTCCTGGGGATGAAATGAAATCAAGCTTGCGCTGTAGCTGGACTCTATCCCTTGCGCTACACAACGGCAGCGCATAAAGTTACAGCATTGTTCACTTTGATTTAACAATTAGATTGCGAACCCCAATCCATGTCCACTCCATCCACCGCCCCGTCTGAGATGCTTTTTTTCAGCACGCTGGTGCGGTATGGCAGTTTGTCGGCTACCGCACGCGAGCTGGACCTGACCACGCCCGCCATCAGCAAACGCCTGTCGCAAATGGAAGCACGCCTGGGTGTGCAGTTGCTGATTCGCACCACGCGCCGCATCAGCCTCACCCCCGAGGGGGAGATCTACCTGGCGCACGCGCGGCGCATTCTGGCCGACATTGACGATATGGAGCAGTTGGTGACCCGCGCAGTGGTGGCACCCACGGGGCTGCTGCGCGTAAACGCCACGCTGGGCTTTGGCCGCAGCAATATTGCGCCGCTGATCTCGCAATTTGCCAAGCGCTACCCGGAGGTGCAGGTGCAATTGCAGCTCACCGTGAACCCACCCCCACTGAGTGAAGATGCCTTTGACGTGTGCATCCGCTTTGGCGAGCCGCCCGACGCCCGCGTGATTGCAAGGCGCATCGCGTCAAACAGGCGCCTGCTGTGCGCAGCGCCGACCTATCTGGCAAAACATCGCACACCACAGGTACCCCATGAGCTGGCGCAGCACAACTGCATTGGCATCCGCCAGGGGGACGAGGCCTACGGAATCTGGCACTTAACACACACGGCATCGCCCAAACGCACCGAGACTGTCAAGGTGCGCGGCGCCCTGAGCACCAACGACGGCGAGATTGCCGTCTCATGGGCGCTGGCAGGCCACGGCATTTTGATGCGCGCCGAATGGGACATTGCCAAGTATTTGAAGAGCGGGCGACTGCGCCAGGTGCTGGAAAACTGGCAAACGCCACCGGCGGACATCTACGCGGTGTATCCGCAGCGCCACCAGACGGCAGCGCGGGTGCGCGCGTTTGTGGATTATGTGGTGGAGGCTTTCGCCACTTAAACTACCAAATCTCAGGCACATCCATGAACACAATCGCCATCACCCAACCCCTTGCAACCCACGCACGCTACCCCAGCCTGAGCAACCGCACCGTGCTCATCACCGGCGGTGCCACCGGCATTGGTGCCAGCCTCGTCGAGCACTTTGTGGCGCAGGGCGCGCGCGTCGGCTTTATCGATATAGATGCGGCCGCCGCCCAGGCGCTGGTGGTCGCGCTGTCCGCCATGCCGACCACGCTGCACAAGCCCTTGTTTGTGGCCGCAGACTTGACCGACATTCCCGCGCTAAGGGCAGCCATTGATGCGGTGCATGCTCACTTTGGCCCTATCACCATCCTCATCAACAACGCCGCCAACGACCGCCGCCACAGCATCGAATCCACCACGCCCGAGTCGTGGGACGCAGGCATTGCCGTCAACCTCAAACACCAGTTCTTTGCCGCGCAGCATGTGCTGGCCGACATGAAGCAGGCGGGGGGCGGCTCCATCGTCAATCTGGGGTCCATTAGCTGGAAGCTCAAGCAGGGCGGCATGCCGGTGTACACCACGTCCAAGGCGGCGGTGCAGGGCTTGACCCGCAGCCTGGCGCGCGACTTTGGGCCGTTCAACATTCGGGTCAACACGCTGGTGCCGGGCTGGGTGATGACCGAGAAGCAGATCCGTCTGTGGCTGGACGACGCGGGCCGGGCCGAGATAGCACGCGGCCAGTGCATCAACCAGCCGCTGCTGGCTGGGCACATTTCCAGCATGGCGCTGTTCCTCGCCGCAGATGACAGTGCCATGTGCACCGCGCAGGATTTTGTGGTGGACGGGGGCTGGGTTTGAAGGCCGGGCTGCGCATCCATGGCCGGGCGCTAAAATCTGCGGCTGTCAGCCTCTGACATTTATAAGGGAGTATTTCATGATTTCATCCAAGCCCATCCGTCTCATTTTGTCTGCCGTTGCAACATTGGTTCTGTCTGGCACCAGCCTGTCGGCCATGGCGCAAGCCAAGACTGATACTGCGCCCCCCGCGAAATCCGGGACCTCTGAGCCAAGTACCTATGACAAGGCCAAGACAGCCACCAAGAAGGCCGCCAAAGCCACGGCAAAAGCCGGCGGCGAAGTAGCAGACGCTACAAAAAAAGTAGCAGATAAAGCCGGTGCAGCGGTCACCAGCGCCGGAAACAAGATCGACTCGAAGGTTCCCCGCACCGAAGCCTACAAGAAGGCGCACGCCAACGACACTGCAAAGGACAAAGCCAAGGCGCAGACCGCTCCAGCGACAAATTGAAGGCCTATTGAGAGCATCTCCCAAGGCTTAGTCCAGGCCATGCGGACGCTATTGATACGTAACGCCCGCTGCGTCGCCACGCTGGACGATACGCAGCGCGAGCTGCACAACGCCAGCATCCTGATTCGCGGCAACCTGATCGAGTCCATCGGCCCGGCGGATGAGTTGCCGGTGACCGCCGACGAAGTGATTGACGCCCGTGACCACCTGGTCACGCCGGGCCTGATCAACACCCACCACCACATGTACCAGTCGCTCACACGGGCGATACCTGCCGTGCAAAACGCCGAGCTGTTTGGCTGGCTGCGCGGGCTGTACCCCATATGGGCCGGGCTCACGCCGCAGATGGTGCGGGTGAGCACCCAGGTGGCCATGGCCGAGCTGCTGATGAGCGGCTGCACCACTAGCAGCGACCACCTTTATATCTACCCTAACGGAGTTCGGCTGGACAACAGCATTGAAGCCGCGCGTGACATCGGCATGCGTTTTGTGGCTACGCGCGGCAGCATGAGCGTGGGGGCGTCGCAAGGTGGCCTGCCGCCCGACCGCGTAGTTGAACGCGAAGACGTCATTCTCAAAGACACGCGCCGGTTGATAGAGACGTATCACGAGGCAGCCCACGGCGCGATGGTCAATGTGGCAGTCGCGCCCTGCTCGCCTTTCAGCGTGAGCCGTGACCTGATGCGCGAATCAGCCGCGCTGGCCCGTGCGTACAAGGTGCGCCTGCACACCCACCTGGCCGAGAACGACCACGACATTGCCTATAGCCGCGAGAGGTTCAATTGCACTCCGGCAGAGTACGCACAAGACCTGGGCTGGCTGGGCGACGATGTTTGGCACGCGCATTGTGTGAAGCTGGATACCGAGGGTATTTCCCTTTTTGCCGCCACCCGCACTGGCGTGGCACATTGCCCGTGCAGCAACATGCGGCTGGCTTCAGGCATCGCACCCATCCGCAAGATGCTTGACGCCGGTGTGCCTGTAGGTCTGGGTGTGGATGGCAGCGCCAGCAACGATGCAGCCCACATGGTCAATGAAGCACGCCAGGCCCTGCTGCTGGCACGCGTGGGGCGCTCGCTGGACAAGTTTGGGTGCGACCACGGCCCGGCCGAGATGACTGCCCGCGATGTGCTGAGAATCGCCACGCGCGGCGGTGCCGACGTGCTGGGGCGCGGCGACATTGGCCACCTGACCCCCGGCATGTGCGCTGACCTGGCGATGTTTGACCTGCGCACCCTTGGCTTTGCGGGGGGTGCCGTGCATGACCCCGTGGGTAGCCTGATGCTGTGCGCCAGCGCACACGCAGCCTTCACCGTGGTCAATGGCCGCGTGGTGGTGCGTGATGGCCAACTGGCGACGGTTGAATTGCAGCCTCTGCTTGCACAACACAACCGGCTGGCTATTGAACTGGCGCAGGCTGCATCCACCGCATGACCTTTGTTGTTCTTGCGCCAGTTGCGGATACCGATCTTGAAGACCTGATTGCCCTGCGCATCGAGGCCATGCGCGAAAGCCTGGAGCGCATCGGGCGGTTTGACCCCATTCGGGCGGGCGAGCGTTTGCGCAGCAGCTTTTCTGCGGCCTGTACACGGCATATTCTGGACTCGGGGCAGCGGGTTGGTTTTGTTGTAGTGAAGCCTCAGGGTGATGGGCTGTTGCTGGATCACCTGTATGTTCACCCCGCAGCTCAAGGCCGGGGTATTGGCGCTGCCGTGCTGGCGCTGCTCTTTGCGGACGCGGACAGGCGTGGGCTTTCAATCCAGGTCGGTGCACTGAAACACAGCGACTCGAACCGTTTCTACCTGCGCCATGGGTTCATGCCGACGGGCGAAGGCGAATGGGACATCTACTATGTGCGCCCACCTGTCAAAAACGGAGACGCTGCAACGTAAGTTTTATGCGGTCGGATGCACAGGAATCACCCGTAGCGCGGGTTGCTCCTGCGTGGCCAGCCGCAGCAGCGTGCGGCGCATCAGCAAACCCGGCTTGTCCGGACCAAAACTCAGCTCATGCACGGGCTCCTCATGCGCATCCAGCGTTTCCTGAATCCAGCGCAGGGCATCCACATCTTCCTGATACGCCTTGCTGGATGATTCGCGCAGATAGTCGCTGGCGGCTGCATCGTCGAGTGCGAAGTCACGGCTGTTAAACCACCAGTAGTGGATGGTGTTCTGGAGCTCCGGCGTGAACATGTGAACGATGTTGACGCGAAATTCAACGGGCTCTCCAGGCAGCGGGGTGGGGTTGACGATGCGGGCGTGGGCAATGTGGATGGCGGGCGACGCAAACCGGCTGTCTGAAAAACGGTCTACCTTGCGGCCTGTGAGCTTCATGGGCACGCCGTAGATGGGCGGCGGCTCGGAATCGCGCAGGGCACGGGCGATCAGAATCTGGTCACCCTCGGTTGTGACGTCCAGCGCAGAGCGTGCATAGGCCGGCGTGCCCACCGAGTCGGCATGCAACACCGCAAAGTGGGTCTGGTCCAGCAGGTTTTCATGCATGGCCACATAGTTGGTGTGCATGTGGAATTGCCCGCCTACGCTGGCCCAGCCGGGTGAATCGAGCCAGGCCGTGTCGTGAATCAGGGCCTCATCAGCCTTGAGCGCGTCGCCCATCCAGACCCACACCAACGGCCCGCGCTCGGCCACGGGGTAGCTCCGCAAGCGCGCATGACCCGGCGCCCGCTCCAGCGACGGCATGGCTTCACACTGGCCCGTGGGGCCATAGACCATGCCGTGGTAGCCGCACACCACCGAGTCGCCCTGTAAGCGGCCACGTGACAGCGGGAACGACCGGTGAACACAGCGGTTGTCCATGACGACAGGCTGACCGGCCAGCGTGCGGTACATCACCACTGTGGTGCCCAGCAGGGTGCGCTCACGCAGTTCACGCGTGATCTCGGACGCCAGCGCGGCGACATACCAGCAGTCGCGAATGAGTGGGGTGCGGTGGTCTGCCATGGGCGGCAACACATGGGCAGGTCTTGCTGTTGCCGGGGTAATAGAAGGCGTAGGGAGTGTCATGGGGGGTGTCAATGAACGGGGTTGAAACGCTAATTTCAGAATGGAATCGTCAATTTTATTGATTCAAATTAACATCTAGTTATGATAAATTTAGTCATTACTTTTTGCCTTTTTGAATCAATATGGATTCACTGATTCACTTCAGGACTTTTCTGGCCGTGGCCAAGTGCGAGGGGTTCTCAGATGCTGCCCGCCAGTTGCACGTGGTTCCATCCGTGGTGGCCAAGCGCATTTCACAACTGGAAGACAGCTTGCAGACACGCTTGTTTGAGCGCACCACCCGCCATGTGGCGCTGACCGAATCCGGGCAGCGCCTGCTCTCCAGAGCACCCGCGCTGATTGCAGGCTTTGACGACGTGCTGAGTGACATGCGAAGCAACAGCAACCCGCAGGACGGCGAGGTTGAAGGCCACATCCGCGTGATGTCACCCACCACGCTGACCCTGCTGTACCTGGGCCCTGTGTTTGATTCTTTTCTTGCCGCGCACGACCGGGTGACACTGGAGATCTCGCTGGTGGATCGCTCTATCAATCCGGTGGAAGAAGGGTTTGACGTGGCCATCAGCGGGCGCTCCGCCAGCTACGACGGCGTGATCGACGTGCCGCTGTGCCCTGCCAACCCTATTGCCTGCGCCGCACCGGCTTACCTGAAGCGCAGCGCGGCGCTGACCCATCCTCGCGATCTGGCAGAGCACGCCTGCCTGGTTTTCAAACCCAGTGGCACACACTGGGTGTTCAACAGCGCGCGCGGCCCGGCCCATGTGGACGTGGTGCCGCGTCTGATGGCGGACGACAACCTCAGCCTGCTGCACTCCGCCATTCAAGGCCGGGGCATCGCCGTGCTGCCTGCGTATGTGTGTGGCGCGGCACTGGCATCAGGCGACCTGCAAGTGGTGTTGCCGGATTTTCCGCCGGTGCAGAACTGGTTCAAGGCCTATGTTCCGCGCCGCCGTCATGGCTTGCCAAGAGTGCAGGCGCTGCTGCAATGGCTCAGCAGCCACATGGCGAATCTTGATGGCGCCCCTGCGCCCAACTTGACGCCCGTCATGCCACCCAAGACGCCTATTACAACTCAGCCCAGGGCTTCACGTCGACGCCCTCGCGCGTGAACCGCGTCTCACCACCATAAACCAGACCTGGGTAGACTGCAGAAAAGCTGCCACGCTCCGCCGCATATTTCTGCCATTTCTTGAGGTTGCCGAACGCATCTGATGCCACACTCGGACCTGATTTGATCTCTACAGCAGCAATCTCGTTGCCACGCTCCACAATCAAATCTACCTCAGTGCCGATGTTGTCGCGCCAGAAGTACAGCGGATCTCGCAGGCCCATGTTGCAGCGGTTTTTCAGGAATTCATTGACCACCAGCGTCTCAAACAACGCACCTCGCAGTGGATGCGTTTGCGCCTGGCTTTCGTTCTGGATGCCTATCAGGGCGGCGGCCAGTCCGACATCTGTCATGTAGAGCTTTGGCTGCTTGACCAGGCGTTTGCCAAAGTTGGCGAAATGCGGGCGCACATAGTGAATCAGGTAACAGGTCTCCAGGATGGATAACCAGGTTTTGACGGTCTTGTCACTGATTCCCGCGTCGCTGGCCAGTGACTGCATGTTGAGCAATTGCCCGGTGCGCGCAGCAGTCAACTTAAGAAAGCGTTGAAAAGCGCTGAGGTCTTGTATCGCCGCAAGTTGCCGTGCGTCACGCTCTGCATAGGTCACCAGGTAGGCCTGGAGCCATTCGTGAGGCTCCAGCGAGCGCGCGTAAATCGCAGGGAAAAAACCCTTGACGAGATGGCTGGCATAGCCCGAATCCAGCAAACCTGCCTGGCGCAACTCAGCCACAGACAGCGGCAGCAACTCCACAAGTGCGGTACGCCCCGCGAGGCTTTGGGTCACATTGGACAGCAGCGACAGGTTTTGAGAGCCTGTCAGGACAAACAGACCCATTTGATCAGAGGCATCCACCACGCCCTGCATTTGAGAAAACAGCTCGGGTGCATTTTGCGCTTCGTCGATCACGGCCCCCTGAGGAAACTGACGCAAGAACTCGGCGGGCTGGCTGCGTGCAAATTCACGCTGCGAGGGTGTCTCAAGCGACACATAGGGTTTGGCTGGCAGCAGCTCACGCACCAGCGTGGTTTTTCCTGACTGGCGTGGCCCGGTGACGGTCACCACGGGAAAGCCCTGGAGCAATCGGAGGATGCGGGGCGCAGCGTGGCGTGGAATCATTTTTACAGTTTCGGAATTTAATTCCGGAATTGTAAAGAAACTATTTTCTACCGGCAAGCAGGTATCGCTTGCCCCTGGTTACATCACGGCAGCTTCGCCCCCGCCTCAAACCACTTCTTGATGACAAGCCGCTCAGCTTCGGTGATGCCGGTTGAGTTGTTCATGGGCATGATTTTGGTGACCACTGCCTGCTGGTAAACGTTCTGCGCATGCAGCTTCAGGCTTTCGGGGGAATCTAGCCGCACGTTCTTCATCTGCACTTGCGCACCGTGGCACATGTAGCATCGCTGCTCCAACACCTGGCGCACTTCGGTATAGCCAAATGAGCCGCTAGCCACCGTATTATTTGAATAATTTGCTACAGTGTTGGTAGCAGGCACTGCCGACTGACTTGCAGGTGCTGGTGTGGGGGCTGGCACAGGGTCGGGCTTGAGCCAGATGATCACGGCCACAATCACCGCTACTCCCACCAGCGCATGGGGCAACGGGTTGGCGTTGCGGCCCAGCTTGTAGCCATGGCGCATCACAAAGAACTGGCGAATGGCAGCACCGGCAAACATCATCAGAATCAGCACCAGCCAATTCTGCGGATGCGTGTAGGTGAAGCTGTAGTGCCCACTGAGCATGGCAAACAGCACCGGCAGGGTGAAGTAGGTGTTGTGCACGCTGCGCTGCTTGCCGCGCTGGCCGTGGATAGGGTCCACCGGCTGACCGGCCTTGATGGATTCGATCACCTTTTTCTGGCCTGGAATGATCCAGAAAAACACGCTGGCACTCATGGAAGTGGCCAGCATGGCCCCCACCAGCAGGAAGGCGGCACGCCCCGCAAACCAGTGGCAGGCCAGCCAGGACGCGATGCACACCAGCACCAGCACCAGCGCACCCACAATGGCGTCACCATTTTTCTTCTGGCCAAAGTAGCGGCAAATGGCGTCGTACAGAAACCAGAAAACAATCAGGAAGCACAGCGCCACGCCGATGGCGTCAGCGGGCGACCAGTCCATCTTTGACTTGTCGATCAGGTAGGTGCTGGCGCTCCACAGGTACGACACGGTGAAGAGCGAGAAGCCCGACAGCCAGGTGCTGTAGCTCTCCCAGTAAAACCAGTGCAGATGATCCGGCAGTTTGGGCGGCGACACATTGAACTTCACCGGGTGATAGAAGCCGCCGCCATGCACGGCCCAAAGCTCGCCACTGACGCCCTGCTTCTTCAAGTCATCGTCAACCGGCGGGGTGAGGCTGCTGTCCAGAAAGACAAAGTAGAACGACGACCCGACCCATGCAATGGCGGTGATGACGTGGACCCAGCGCAGCAGCAGGTTGGCCCAGTCCAGAAGATAGCTTTCCATGAATTCAACCTTTTAGGCGTCTTGAATCGACGCCGCAAGTTTTTGAACTGCTCACCACTGCGGGCGCTGTAAGCAGAAATTGGGTCACGAACAAAGGTGCCATGGTGTCACCGTGCTCCGCTGCGACCTGATTGCGAAAGTGTATACAGTTTTTGCGATTCATTTCAGTCCCTGCGATTCAAGGCACGCAGGACTGCCCCTGGCCTTGGGAGTTCATAACTTGCAAGATCTGGGCCGCGACCGACACCGCAATCACCTCTGGTTCTTTGGACGTGATACCGACAATACCAATGGGGCAGGTGACATGCGCCAGCTCCTGTTTGGTAAACCCCCTCGCCTCCAGCCGGTGCCGAAACGTGGCCCATTTGGTCTCGCTGCCAATCAGGCCCACAAAAGGCAAGTCGCCCCGCTTGCGCTGACGCAGCAGGCAGGCCGCCACCACGTCCAGATCTTCGGCGTGGCTGAAACTCATGATCAGCACTCTGCACCCGGTTTCAAGCTGGGGCACGGCGGACTGAACCGGGTCCGAGTGCTCACACCGCACGTTGTCGGGAAGATTTGACGGAAAGATTTCATCGCGGCTGTCTATCCACAGCACATTCAAAGGCAGTGGAGCAAGCACCTGCACCAGTGCCTTGCCCACATGCCCGCCACCGAAAAGGGCCAATGGCGTTCGCACTGGCTTGAGCCTGGCAGTGAGATGGGCGATGTCGTTGGCACTGACCATTTCATAGTGCAAATGCATTTCGCCACCGCAGCATTGCCCCAGGCTCGGCCCCAGGGCATATCGCAGAGTGGCAGGTGCAAGCACTTGGGTATCCGGGTCAATCCGGCTGGCCTTTAGCCGCAGGTGCGCTTCATCAATGGCCTCAAACTCCAGGCGGCCACCACCGACGGTGCCAATCACTTCATCGTCAAAGATGGCCATCCAGGTACCGCGCTCACGTGGTACCGATCCACGTGTGTCATGGATGCTGACCAGACAAGCTGGCTGGCGAGCAAGCTTTGCCAGAAAATGTTCTCGTCTGCTCACGTCTAGCTACCTTTGGAAACAATACACAAATCAAACCATTGGCGCCTCTATCGGGAATTCAAGAGCCGCCTTTTATACTAAGTGCAAATGGCCGCCAAACCGATAAAGAGACACCCCATGAATCAGCAACGTGCAGTTCGCCTGCCGCTTTCAGGTGAAGCGCTGGCCTTCGCCATCGCATTTGTTGCCGCACTGATTGCAGGCTGTGCATCGTCACCCATGCCTGAAGCACCTACGCCGACCCCACCGGTGTCCGTGATGCCGCCCGCACCCATTCCACCCGTTATCTCAGGGCACCCCTCCAGCCCGGCAACAATCGCCCCGGTCGCCATTTCCAACGCTGCCACGCCTAGGGACTATCGCCGCGATGCCGCGAGTCATCTTTATGCCCGCAACGCCAGCCGTATCTTCAAAGGCAAGCTCCCGCCCCTGCTGTATGCCGTGGGTGTCTGCCAGGTTGACGTGGACGCGCGGGGTGCCGTGGTGCGTGTGAGCTGGATGCGCGCGCCCAGCCATGCGCCCGAAGTGGTAGCCGAGATTGAACGCACCATTCGCATGGCGGCACCATTTCCTGCGCCCGCCCGCATGGGACGCGTCACGTACACCGACACCTGGCTGTGGGATGCCAGCGGCCGGTTCCAGCTGGACACGCTGACTGAAGGCCAGCTCTGATGGCCAGTGACGGCTAATGACAGCTATTCAATCCGCAAATTCTGCGTTTTGACCACGTTGCGCCAGGCGCGGTAGTCGGCCTCGATGAAGTGGCCCAGCAAGGCGGGTGAACCCGGCGCAGCCTCCACCGCATCGGCCTTGAACCGGGCCGTTACCTCAGGCAGCATGACCACTTTGTTCAAGGTGGCGTTTAGTTTTTCAATCACCGCTGGTGGCGTACCCGCAGGTGCCGCCAGGGCGAAGTAGTTCACCACATCAATGCCGGCTAGGCCGGCCTCGCTCATGCTTTGCACACCTGGCAACGCCGGGGAACGTTTGGCACTAGTCACCGCCAGCGGCTTAATGCGGCCATCCTTGATGAAAGGCAGCAGCGCCGGAATGGTGCCCGTCACCAGTTCAATCTGGCCGGCAATCATGTCCATGGTGGCTGGCGCAATGCCACGGTAAGGAATATGCGTGATGAACGTGCCGGTGCGGGCCTTGAGCAATTCCAGCACCAGGTGATTGACGCCACCGGACCCGGCTGAACCGTAATTGAGCGCACCAGGCTTCTTGCGCGCCATGGCCACCAGTTCTTTCATGTTGTTGGCCGGCAGGCTGCTGCTGGCAGCCCAGACCAGAGGGCCGCTGGCAATCATGCCCACAGGGGCGAACTGGGTGAGAGGATCGTAGTTGGCACTGGGTAATGAGGCCGCCACCGTGGTGAAGGGTGATGCCAGCAACAGCAGCGTGTAGCCGTCAGGCGCGGCTTGCGCCACATACTGGGTGCCAATCGCCCCGGACGCGCCCGCGCGGTTTTCCACCACAAAGGTAGTGCCCAGGGCTTCCCCCAGTTTTTGCGCCATCAAGCGGCCCATGGCATCGGTGCCGGCACCGGGCGCGAACGGCACCACGATCTTGACCGGTCTCTCCGGAAATGCCGCGGCAGACGTCTGGGCCAGAACTGCTGCACTAAAAAAGAGCGCGGCGAGAATACTGCCAAACGCACAAACAGCGCCCGCAAGGTGTAACGCAAAAGACCAGAGGCGGTTTTTGTTGTTTGGGCTGCTTCTGCAAATGGTCATGAGTCTTAACTTCCCCTGTAGGTCGAATAGCTCCAGGGGCTCACCAGCAGCGGCACATGGTAGTGCTGCTGCGGATATGCAACCCCAAAGTCCAGACTGACTTTGTTCAAAAAATTGGGCTCGGGCAACACTACGCCCCTTGCCTTGAAATACCCGGCCACATCAAACACCAGGCGATAGGTTCCGGCCTTCAATGACGCACTATCGTACAGCAGGCCATCCGGGTTGCGGCCGTCTTCATTCAGCGTGAAACGCTTCACCAGGGTCGCGTCGTCCCCCTGCGTAACGTAGAACGCGACAGCCATGCCAGCGGCGGGAC
>JANOAP010000616.1:0-7074 GCA_031411175.1 Rhodoferax sp.
GTCCACCAAGAACCTGGCGCGACAGATCGGGGCCAAATCAGTGGAGCCCTGCAAGCCCGAGGTGGCAAACCGGCACAGCGGCTACCTGGTAGGCGGCACCTCGCCGTTTGCCACGCGCAAGGCGATGCCGGTGTTCATTGAGGAAACCATTTTGTCGCTGCCTAAGATTCTGATCAACGGCGGGCGGCGCGGGTTTCTGGTGGGGATTGACCCGCAGGTTTGCGTCGCGCTGCTCGCGGCCCGGCCCGTGCAGTGCGCGCTGGCAGAATAGGCGCTTGCAGGAGACACCCTTGGAATCGTTAAAACCGCTTTACCCCCTCATCGCCACCCTCGCAGGCTACCTCATTGGCTCGCTGTCATTCGCGGTCATCGTGAGCCGCGTGATGGGCTTGAACGACCCGCGCACCTATGGCAGCAAGAACCCCGGTGCCACCAATGTGCTGCGCTCCGGTTCAAAGCCTGCGGCCATCATCACCCTGCTACTCGATGCCCTCAAGGGCTGGGTGCCGGTGGTGCTGGTCAAGCTGTATGGCAAGCCCTATGGTCTGGACGACGGCACGGTGGCCATGGTGGGCCTGGCCGCATTTCTGGGTCACTTGTTTCCGGTGTTCTTCCGGTTTGTGGGGGGCAAGGGTGTGGCCACCGCGCTCGGCGTGCTGATGGGCATCAGCTGGATACTGGGCCTGGCCACCATCGCATCGTGGCTGATCATTGCGTATTTCTTCCGCTATTCTTCGCTGGCCTCCCTGGTGGCCGCCGTGTTTTCGCCTGTCTACTACGTGTTCGGCAATGGCCTGGCTTGGTACCTTGACAAAAGCATTTTGCTGGCCGTGGCTGTCATGTCGCTGCTGCTAATATGGCGGCATGCCGAGAACATCTCGCGCCTGCTCAAAGGCACGGAATCGAAACTCGGTGCGAAGAAAAGGGCCTAGAAAAAAGCCTGGGGAAAAAGATCAGGGCTGCTGGGCCGCATAAGCGCCCAGCTGCAAAATCAGGTGATGGTTCAGCCGCACGCGCACGGTAGACGCGGCCAGTGCAGACTGAATCTTCGGGTTGCTGTTGGCAGTGCGATGCAGGCGGGGTTGGCGCACCAGCACGCCACCTGCATCCACTACGATGGCCACGTGAGGGTGATTGGCCTTGGCCGAGCGGCGCATCACCACGGCCACCTCGCCGTTGTCGAGCCGCACGTACGTGCCGGGAGGGCAAAGACCCACAGCCCGTACCAGTGAATGCCCGACCTCGTCGTTTTGCTCAGGTGCGCCGGATATGATGGATCGCACCGAATCCGTCGCACTGCGACCCGCCCGGGATTTACGCGGGCTGATCATGGCGGCGTAGCGGTCTACCACGCGCAAGATGCGGCTAAGGCGCACGGTCGGCTCCATCAGGCTCAGTACAGTGGAGTTGCCGCTCTCGTCATGGTGCGACGACACGAGATCCAGCCACAGCGAATCGCTGACCTGAAGGTTGGCAAGCATCAGGCCGCCCTTGCTGGCGTGCACGCGAATGGCTTCCATCTGGGCCAGCGTCGGCCGCTCAACCTGGCCGGCCAGTTGGTCTTGCAGGGCGGTCATGGCGATGTTCATCGTCAGGGCAGCATGCACCAGCGCGTCGCGCTCCGCTGGAATCACTTGCAGCTCCACAGCAATCAGGTGGCACAGCACCGCGCTGACCAAGGCGTGCGACGCGCTGTAGCCCACGGGTGAATTGGTGGCAAGCTGGAACAGCAGGTACAGGCCGACATCGGTGTCGCGCTGGAGCAGCGTTTGCATCCAGCGGTCGTATTGCCAGACGCGCTGCTCGAACTCCTGAATGCTGCCCGGACTTCCCAGAATGATGCCGAGACCCGACTCCAGGTCAGACCACAGGCCCAACAAGTCTTCGTATTCGTTTTCGCTTTGGACGGTCACGGCAGCGGGGCGATGGGGCAAAAATGGGTCATGAAAAATGTAAACCCATTATTACATTTCAAGTGCTCTGGCGACCGGCCCGCACCGGCTCATGTCAAATGTTTGACACTTGGCAAAACCGGTAAATCAGTCCCGAAAGTTGTTGAAACTCAGCGGGATATCGGCAATGTCTTTGCGGATCAGCGCCATGGCAGCCTGCAGGTCATCGCGCTTGGCACCGGTGACGCGCACGGCATCGCCCTGGATGGCGGCTTGCACCTTGATTTTGCTGTCCTTGATCATGCGCTGGATTTTTTTGGAGACTTCGGTCTCGATGCCGTTACGCACCTTGATGACCTGCTTGACCTTGTCGCCGCCCATTTTTTGCACGTCGCCCTTGTCCAGAAAACGCACATCCACATTGCGTTTGGTGAGCTTGTTGCGCAGGATGTCCTCCACCTGCGTGAGCTGAAACTCGGCGTCGCCAATCAGCGTGATGTCTTTTTCCTTGAGCTCGATGGACGCTGCTGTGCCCTTGAAGTCAAAGCGGGTGGTGATTTCCTTGGCAGTGTTTTCGACGGCGTTTTTCACCTCGACCAGGTTGGCTTCACAGACCGTATCAAAAGAAGGCATGGCAGTATTCTCAGTGCGACAATCCCGCCATGTTAGTCGAGAAAAATGTCGCTCTGCAGCCCTATAACACCTTCCACATCGTGGCCAAGGCGCTTTCCATGGTGCGGGTCAAATCGCTGGACGACCTGCGGCAGGTTCTGGGTGACCGCGAACTGGGCCCCAGCCCCAAGTTTGTGCTGGGCGGTGGCAGCAATATCGTGCTGACGGGCGACGTCAAACCATTAGTGTTGAAAGTGGAGCTGTTGGGCAAACGGCTGGTGGAGGAGACCACCAAAGCCTTCATTGTGGAAGCCGGTGCCGGTGAAAACTGGCACGACCTGGTCGCCTGGACGCTGGACCAGGGCTACGCCGGGCTGGAAAACCTGGCGATGATTCCTGGCACGGTGGGTGCGTCGCCGGTGCAAAACATTGGTGCCTATGGGGTGGAGTTGCAGGACCGGTTTGAATCGCTGGAAGCGGTTGACCTGGTCACGGGTGAAGTCTTCACGCTCAACGCCGCCCAGTGTGGTTTTGGCTACCGGGATTCGGTCTTCAAGCACGCGGCCACGCCTGCGGGGTCATCTGGTGGACAGGCGCGCGAAGGGCCGGTTGGCATGGGGCTGGCGGGGCGCGCGATGATCACCCGCGTGCGGTTTCATTTGCCCAAGCTCTGGAAGCCTGTGTTGGGCTACGCCGATCTGGAAAAAAAACTGGCCCAAACCGGCATTGCCAAGCCTTCTGCGCGCCAGATTTTTGACTGGGTCTGTGAGGTCCGCCGTGCCAAATTGCCCGACCCGGCGGTCATCGGCAATGCGGGCAGCTTCTTCAAGAACCCCACGGTCACGCCCGACCAGTGCGCCGACATCATTGCGCGTGAGCCCCGCATCGTTCACTACCAATTGGCGGATGGCTCGGTCAAGCTGGCGGCCGGCTGGCTGATTGATGCCTGTGGCTGGAAGGGCAAATCTGTGGGGCAAGCGGGCGTGTTTGAGAAGCAGGCACTGGTGCTGGTCAACCGGGGCCGGGCCGGTGCGGCAGACGGTGCGACCGGTGGCGAGGTGATGACGCTTGCGCGAGCCATCCAGACCAGTGTGTATGAGCGCTTTGGCATCCGGCTGGAGCCCGAACCTGTCGTCGTCTAGGGAGGAACATCATGGCCACTGCAATCGGCAACATCAGGCTGCGCAACCCCCGGCTCTGGCAGCGCGTGTCTACCCTGTTATGGGCGCGCCGCGCCTTGTGGGTGGTGGCCCCGCTGACGCTGTGGCTGATGTACCGGCTGACAGGTTCTGTTGGCCCCACCGTGATAGGGCTGGTCGTGGCGGTAGTGATGGTCAAGGCGCTGGCGGCCTGGGAGCAAAGCCTGCGCCGCCAGTTTGTGCGCGATGCTGCCTTGCCTCGTTTTCTGGTGGACAAGCTGATGGCGGCGTACCCCCGGCTCAAGGCGGGCGATGCTGAACTGGTGCTGCGCGGCCTGCGGCAGTTTTTCCTGGCGCATCTGCGCAGCGACCGCAAGTTTGTCGGCATGCCGTCCAAAGTGGTCGATACGGCGTGGCATGAATTCATCCTGCACACGCGTGCTTATCAGGACTGGTGCACCAGCGCGTTTGGCTCGCTGCTGCATCACACGCCCGCCGAAGCGCTGGGTGGCAGCAACGCCAAACGCAACGACGGCCTGCGGCGCACCTGGTACTGGACGTGCAAGGACGAGAGCATTGACCCGCGCAAGCCCACGCGCCTGCCGCTGCTGTTTGCGCTGGACAAGAAGTTCGACATTGCCGGTGGCTACCGCTACGAGGCCAATTGCGATTCGCTCAATCGGGGCGCGGGCTCCAACACCTACTGCGGCAGCGACTTCAGCAGTGGCTCCAGCGGTGCCTCTGGCGACTCCGACGGGTTTGGCGGCAGCGAGAGCACGTCATCTGGCGATGGTGGCGGGTCTGATGGCGGAGGCAGCAGTTGCGGCGGCGGATGTGGCGGTGGGGGTGACTAATTGAACAAAAAAAAGTAGTGTTCTCGCCGCCGCCGCTAATGGCTAAATCGGCGCATGTGGCATGTTTCCATCCTGAGCTAAGCTATACCCATGACTCGCGTCGCCGTCCAACCTGCTCTATTCGCCTGGGCCCGCAATCGTGCTCGGATGCACGAGGCCGAGCTGGCAACGCGCTTTCCCCGTCTCCTTGAGTGGGAGTCCGGCGATGTGCAGCCTACACTGCGTCAATTGGAGCATTACGCCCAGGCTACCCGTGCACCACTGGGTTTTTTCTTCTTGCCTGAGCCGCCAGAAGAATCCCTTCCCATTCCAGATTTTCGGACTATGGGGCAAGGTGTTCCTCGGCTGAGTGCCGACCTGTTGGATGTAATTTACACCTGTCAAACTAGGCAAACTTGGTATCGAGAAGAGGCATTAGTCAATAGCGAAACGCCACTGCCCTTCGTAGGCAGCGTGACACAGGATATGCCGCCGGCAAATGCTGCAGAGTTAATTCGCGAGAAGCTCAGCTTCAGTGTGCAAGCTCGCAGCGAGTGCCCTACCTGGGCTGATGCCTTACGCATGTTCATCGCTCAAGCCGAACAAAGTGGGGTGATGGTGATGGTCAGTGGCGTGGTAATGAACAACAACACCCGTCACCTTGACCCTCAGGAGTTCCGTGGCTTTGCGTTGGCTGATGCCCTCGCACCGTTAGTGTTCATTAACGGTGCCGACAGCAAGGCGGCGCAGATGTTCACGTTAGCGCACGAACTGGCGCATCTGTGGTTGGGGCAAACGGCCTTATCAGACGCGGCGATGGCGGAGGCTTCCGACTACGCCACTGAGAACTGGTGTAACAGAGTGGCAGCCGAGCTACTTGTGCCGCAGGCCGAATTCCACGCTGCGTTGCAGCGTGATGAAGTACTGGACCAAGCACTCCAGCGTTTGGCGCGGCATTTCAAAGTGAGTACCTTGGTGCTGTTGCGGCGTATGCTGGATGTGGGCTGGCTGAACAAGGATGCATTCTGGCATTCTTATCGTGTTGAAGAAGCGCGTCTGAAGGAATTGGCTGGACGCAGTACAGGCGGAGGTGATTTTTACCGCACCACCGTGGCTCGAGTCAGTCGGCGATTTGCCCAAACCTTGTTGGTCAGCACCCTGGAAGGTCGCACTTTGTACCGTGATGCTTTCCGTATGCTGGGCATTGCTAAGTCGGGCACGTTCAACGAGTTGGGCCGTACTCTGGGGTTCCCGATCTAATGGCCTATCTGCTCGACGCCAACGTCTTCATTCAGGCCAAAAACCTGCAATATGGCTTTGATTTTTGTCCAGCTTTCTGGGATTGGTTGACGCAGGGCTATTCTGCTGGTGGACTACGAAGTATTCGCCAAATCGGCGACGAACTGAGTGCAGGTGGCGACGAGTTGGCGGTTTGGGCTGGTGGCCTCGACGATGGTTTCTTTCCGTCACCTGATGCCGCAGTGCTTACTGCAGCTCAACAGGTGAGCATTTGGGTACTCCAGCAAGGCTACGAGCCAGCTGCTGTAAATACCTTTCTTCAAGTAGCTGACTTCTGGCTGGTCGCTGCTGCACTAGCCGGTCACCACACAGTAGTGACGCATGAGGTAGCGTCGCCGTCAACCAAGAAAATTAAAATACCCAACGTGTGCGTAGGGCTGGGAGTGGATTTCATGTCGCCCTACCAGATGCTGCGCAAGGAACAGGCAAGGTTCATCCTAGGACCAAAACCTGCTTCAAGCTGAAAACCGGTCAGACCTGCTTGACTTGGCGCTCGAACTGAGGCCAGGGCTCTCTTCAAGAAACTAAGCCGGCTTTCGCGGGCTTTTATTGGGTGAGTAAGTCAGAACTGACTTACTTGCCAAGTTTTAAAAAATCATCCCCCTTGCCCAACTCCAACATGCCGGCATTGGAATAAATCCCCAGCTTGGCCCGCGTATCGGTGATGTCCAGGTTGCGCATGGTCAGTTGGCCAATGCGGTCCAGTGGGCTGAACGGCGCGTCCTCCACCTTCTCCATGCTCAGGCGCTCAGGCGCGTAGGTCAGGTTCGGCGATTCGGTGTTCAGCAGCGAGTAGTCGTTGCCACGGCGCAGTTCCAGTGTCACGGTGCCGGTGATGGCGCTGGCGATCCAGCGTTGCGCGGTCTCACGCAACATGATCGCTTGCGAATCGAACCAGCGGCCCTGGTACAGCAGGCGGCCGAGCTTTTTGCCGTTCATGCGGTACTGCTCGATGGTGTCTTCGTTGTGGATGCCGGTGACCAGGCGCTCGTAGGCGATGAACAGCAGGGCCAGGCCGGGCGCTTCGTAGATGCCGCGGCTCTTGGCTTCGATGATGCGGTTTTCGATCTGGTCGCTCATGCCCAGGCCGTGGCGGCCACCGATTTCGTTGGCCTTGAGGATCAGGCTCACGAGGTCGGGGTACTGCACACCGTTCAGCGCCACAGGGCGGCCTTCTTCAAAGGTCTCGTGCGTTCCCATATCCTGCGGTCCCGTTTCGCAGTTGCCGTTGCGATAAAATCCGGTGCGTGGAGAGAGACAGCACGTTTCAAGCGGCGTCCCCAATACGTTTCTGACACT
>JANOAP010000617.1:0-10165 GCA_031411175.1 Rhodoferax sp.
AATCGCAATGCACCGCATGAGGCCGGCATCTGGTCATTTGAAGACCTGAGCGCCAGCCGGCCCGTCAAGGCCGACCTCACTGCGCGCGAGCGTGAAGTCGCCGCCCATTTGCTGGACGGCATGACCAGCAAGGAGATCGGCCGGGCGCTGACCATCAGCCACCGCACCGTAGAAATCTACCGCGCCCGGTTGATGCGCAAGTACAAGGCATCAACCACGGCAGATTTGGTGCACAAAATACTGGCTGGGTAAATTTACAATGCTATATTGTTGATAGCTGCTCAAGCCCTTTTTACGGGGTCTACAGGCCGATTTGTCTATCATTTTCAGTGTTTTCGCGTGGTTTTGAGCCGTTGCAACCCGGTAACAGCCACCAGCACCACCGCACCCGCCAGAATGCCCGCCACCCCATCCAGCGCCAGCGAAATGACCGGTTGCAGGGCAGCGCCAGCACTGTGGCTCCACTGCTCAATCAGATGATGCGCAGCAGGTACACCATGTGTCAAAATGCCGCCGCCCACCAGGAACATCGCGGCCGTTCCCGCAATGGAAAGCCCCTTCATCAGGTACGGCGCAAATGAAAGAATGCCACGGCCCACGTTGCGCTGAAATTTCGCCGTTGCGTTGTCGCCTCCCTTTTGGCTGAGATAAAGCCCACCGTCATCCAGCTTGACGATGCAGCCCACCAGCCCATAGACCCCCACGGTCATCAGCACCGCAATGCCGGCGAGCACAGCGATCTGCGTTGCCAGCGAGCTGGCCTGCACGGTGCCCAGCGTGATGGCAATGATTTCGGCCGACAGAATGAAATCGGTACGAACAGCGCCCTTGATTTTTTCTTTCTCGACCGCCACCAGATCGACGGCGGGATCAGCCAGCGCCTGCACCAGCGCCTCGCGGTGCGCGGCATCTTCGGCTGCACTGTGCAGATACTTGTGGGCGAGTTTTTCAAACCCCTCAAAGCACAGAAACGCACCACCCACCATTAACAAAGGCGTTACTGCCCAGGGCGCAAAAGCACTGATGACAATGGCCGCAGGCACCAAAATGGCTTTGTTCAGGAATGAGCCTTTGCACACCGCCCAGACCACCGGCAGTTCGCGATCGGCCCGCAAGCCCGACACCTGCTGGGCATTCAACGCCAGATCGTCGCCCAGCACACCGGCGGTTTTCTTCGCGGCGACCTGGGTCAGCACACTCACGTCGTCCAGAATGGTGGCGATGTCGTCCAGAAGTGCGAGCAGGCTGGTGGCCATGGGTGAGGGCTTTCGGTGGGTGGTGAGATGTGAGGGGAACAGGTAAACCCAGGATGATTGTCGCTCGCTGGCAGCCGCATATGCCGATATAGTGGAAGACTTGAAACTCAACCCGAGTAGGCCCCCAAGCCGGAGGTGACGCACCCATGACCATGCCGACACCATCAGACATTGAACCTGCGCAGCAAGGGCTACCTCCAGCGGTACCCGCACCCATTTCACCCAGGCACCAGCTGTTGTGGTTTGCTGTGGGAGTCATCCTGGTAACGGGTTTGCTCATCACGTTGACACTGAGTTACCTGCGCGACCAGGCCATCGAGTCCGGCGAAGACTTGACCGAATCTTTCGCTCATGTCATCGCAGAGCAAACAGCCCGCTCGATCCAGGTTGTCGATCAACGGCTGCTGCTTGCGGCGACAGCCATAGGGCAGTTGAAATCGTCTGGCACTTTGTCCGAGGCTTCAGCGCGAAGCCTGTTGCGTGATCAGGTTAAAGAGCTACCGTTTGTGCGTGCCCTATGGATCATGGACGCCGACGGACGAATCATCTATGACTCAGACACTGGAAACATTGGATTGAGCCTTGCCGACCGCGCCTATTTTCAGATTTACCGCAAGCTACCCCAAACGGGGTTTTACGTGGGCTCACCCGTTCGCAGTCGCTCAACTGGCACCTGGTTGATCAGTGCCACCAGGCCATTGAAGGCCCCGGACGGTAGCTTCAACGGCATCATCGCGGCGGCCATCGAGCCACCCTATTTCGACAAGCTCTGGAGCACCGTGAATTTGGGAGTGGGTGGCTCCATTGCACTGTTTCGCCGCGATGGCACGCTCATGATGCGCTCGCCTTTTGAAGATGCCTCCATGGGCAAGCAATTTACCAATGGGCCCATATTCAAAGACCTGCTGCCTGCAAACCCTTTTGGCAGTGTTCAGTTCGCCAGCGCAATTGACGGGAAGTTTCGCCTGTTTGCCTACCGAAGCTTGCCGGAGTTCCCGGATTTCGTCGCCGTGATCGGCAAGTCGCTGGACGTCATTCTGGCACCCTGGCGGCAGCTGGCCACGCTGGTAGTCGGCATCTGGATGATTGCCAGCGCCGTCGTGGTCACGCTGTGCCTTTTTCTGGACCGGGCCTGGCAGCAGCGCCTCGCCACCGATGCCCGTGCCCACCAGATGGCGCAACGGCTCACACTGGCAACCGATGCAGCCGCGATTGGTGTGTGGGATTGGGACATGAACAAGGCGGACCAATGGTTTGCCACCCCCACTTATTTCACCATGCTGGGTTACGACCCTGACGAAGGCTTTGCCGACCGGGAGCGCTGGGTTGAACGCCTTCACCCCGACGACAAACAAGCCGTGGTGCAGAGGATTCAAGCGGTACTGGACGGGCATGACCTGCCCTACGCGTACGAAGCGCGGCTGCGCCATGCCGACGGCTCCTACCGTTGGGTCAGCGTCGAGGGGCGTGTGCTCGCGCGGGATAAATCTGGGCGGACCAGCCGTTTGATGGGGGTCAGAACCGACATCACGCAACGCAAGCTATCAGAAGTCGCCCTGAGCGAGAGCGAAGAACGCTACCGTCAACTGGTAGATTCCTCTCCTTATGCGATCGGCGTGCATCAGGATGGCAAATTGGTGCTTGTGAATCCCGCTGCTGTCGTGCTGTTTGGTGCGGCTGAGGCCAAGGACCTGATAGGACGACCCATGCGGGAGCTGATGCATCCGGATGAAAGGGCCGACGCCGTGGACCGGCTCAGGCGCATGCTCCAGGGAGAGCCTGGCCTGTACCCCACTGAAGACCGCTGCCTGAGGCTGGATGGCCGGGTGATTGATGTGGAGTCATCGGCCACGCCGTTCACCTACCAGGGCCGCCCGGCAGCGCAGCTGATTGCGCTGGACATCACGGCGCGCAAGCAGGCCGAGGCAGCGGTGCGCCAGACCACGCGCCAGCTGCGTACCTTGTCCAGGCGCGTGCTAGAAGCCCAGGAAACCGAGCGCCGCCGCGTGGCCATGGAACTGCACGACGAATTGGGCCAGTCGCTGACGGCCATCAAGATCAACCTTCAGGCCAAGGCCCGCTTCAAAGAGCAAACACCCGACGAACTGAACGCCGAAAACATCCGCATAGTGGAGCACGCCCTTCAGCAGGTACGGCACCTGGCCCTGGCATTGCGGCCCTCCATGCTGGACGACCTGGGCTTGGTACCGGCGCTGCGCTGGATTGCCGAGCAAACGGCAGAGCGCGGCGGGTTCACAGTTCAGGTGACAGCCCCCGACCTTCAGTCACGCCTTTCTTCCGACATTGAGACGGCGTGTTTTCGCGTGGTGCAGGAGGCTTTGACCAACATCACCCGCCACGCCCGGGCGCAACACGTAAAAATTGATGTGCATCTGGGCAGCCATGCGCTGGTCGTGAACGTGAAAGACGATGGCTGTGGCTTCGATTTGGCCGCCATGCGCGAGCGTGCCCTGGCTGGCGGCAGCATTGGCGTACTGGGCATGCAGGAACGCGCTACGCTGATCGGTGGCGATCTTGCTATTGAATCCACACCAGGGCAAGGCAGCACCGTGCGCATGCACTGCCCCTTGCGCCGCCGCGGAGAACGGACATGAAACCCATACGCGTCATGCTGGCCGACGACCACCTGCTGGTGCGTGCGGGCCTGAGAAAACTACTGGAATCCATCCCGCATGTGGAAGTGGTGGCCGAAGCAGACGATGGCCTGGCACTGGTCACATTAGCCGCGCAACTGCAACCCGACGTCGTACTGATGGACATTGCCATGCCAGGCCTTAACGGGCTTGAGGCCACCGGCCGCCTGCAAAAAGCCCTGCCGAACACGCGTGTGCTGATTCTTTCCATGCACCAGAACGAAGAGTACGTGCGCCAGGCTTTGCGCCATGGCGCAGCCGGGTACCTGCTCAAAGATGCCGCGCCTGCGGAGCTTGAACTTGCGATCAGGGCCGTGCTGCGTGGAGAAACTTTTTTGAGCCCTGCGGTGTCCAAAGGGGTGCTGAGCGACTACGTGCAGCGTTTGCGTGGCGAAGACCAGCCCGGCGAATTGCTGACGCCGCGCCAGCGCGAAGTGCTGCAGCTGGTGGCCGAGGGCCACAGCACCAAGGAGATTGCACGCCGCCTTGACTTGTCGGTCAAAACGGTGGACACCCATCGCAGCCAACTCATGAAACAGCTGGACATTCATGAAGTGGCAGGTCTGGTTCGTTATGCCATGCGCATGGGGTTGATCTCTCCGCATCAATAGCCACTCTCGGCTACTTTCGGCCACTCAGGTGTTTTACCTGCCCAACTCAGGTATTGGCCCGATTTCAAAATCGAATTGCGACGCTTAAAGTTTGTCTCATATTGAAACTATGGGACTAAGCTGTGACCCTCAAAATTTTGCTGGCTGATGACAACAAGACATTTGTGACCGCGGTCAATCAATTTCTTGACATGCTGCCGGGGGCTGAGGTGGTAGGCCTGGCCTACGACGGGCACGAGGCGCTGACAAAGGCCGATGAGTTACGGCCCGATCTGGTGCTGCTGGACATTGCCATGCCCGGACTGAACGGGCTGGAGGTAGCGCGCAGACTGCACGCATGGCCGCATCCGCCACACATCGTGTTTTTATCCATACATGACGGCGCCGCCTACCGCGATGCCGCCCACGAACTGGGGGCCAAGGGGTATGTGGGCAAGGCTGATTTCGTGGTGGAGTTGCTTCCCATCATCGAACGACTGGCAATGTGCGAACCTGATGGAAACCTGCTGTGCTGAACAACCCTGCAATTTTTGACACGGCGACACCTGAGCAGGCGATTGAGTTCGCACGCCTATACCAGCAGGCGATCGCCTCGATTTCCCAGGGGATTCTGATCAGCGGCCCCGACCGGTTGACCCTGTCAGTCAACGCCGCGTTCGAGACCATGACGGGTTACTCGCAAATTGAACTGGCAGGCCAGCCTTGCACCGTTCTGCAAGGCCCTCAAACCTGTGCGGAGACCATTCACCGCATGCGCAGCGCGCTGGACGCCGGGCAGCCGTTTACCGGCGAATTGCTGAACTACCGCAAAGACGGCACAACCTTCTGGAACGCGCTGTCTGTCATCCCGGTGTTTGGCAGCGATGCGCTGCTGACCCATTTTGTAGGAATTCAGCGCGACATCTCCGACCAGAGGCTCGCCCGCGAACAAATCAACCGGTTATCCCATTTTGATGGGCTGACCGGCCTGCCCAACCGCACACTGCTGGCCAACCGCTGCAGTCACGACATCAGCATGGCCCAGCGTGACGGCCGACCCATGGCCATGATGATGCTGGGGCTTGACCGCTTCAAGATCATCAACGACACCCTGGGTCACGCCGTTGGCGATGAGGTGCTGAAGCAGTTTTCTCAACGCATAAGCGGCGCACTGCGGGATCAGGACACGGTGGCACGGGTGGGTGGCGACGAGTTCGTTCTGGTGCTCCCAGGCAATACCCCCGAAGGAGCCACCCATCTGGCCATCAAACTGCTTCATCTGGTAGCGCAACCATACCGCGTGAACAGCATGGAGCTCAACATCACCACGTCGATTGGGGTTGCGATATACCCTGGGGACGGGCAAGACTTTGAAGCGCTGTTCAAGTCTGCCGAAGTCGCCATGCACCAGGCCAAGGAGCTGGGGCGCGGCAAGTACCGGTTTTTCAGCGCTGAAATGTTTGAAAACACCCTGGCAAAAGTGACTATGGTGGCCGCGCTGCGCAGCGCCATTGCGCAGGACCAATTGCACCTTCACTACCAGCCATTTGTAGACTTGCAGACCGGCCAGGTTGGCGGCATGGAGGCATTGGTGCGCTGGAGCCACCCGGAACTGGGTGCCGTGTCCCCCGCGTGCTTCATTCCCGTTGCAGAGCAGTCAGGCTTGATTGTGGAGATTGGTGTCTGGGTCTTGCGGCAAGCATGCCGAGACATGCGCGACTGGATGGATCAGGGCATCGAAGTGCCGCAAGTGTCCATCAACGTCTCGCCAGTGCAGTTTCGCGATTCAGCGCTACTGCAGCAGATTGAAGCCACGTTGCAGGAATTCTCTATCGAGCCGCACAGAATCTGCATTGAGGTCACCGAGGGTGCCTTGATGGAGGATGTCACGCACAGCGAAATGCTGCTGCGATCGCTCAAGGCCCTGGGCCTGAAACTGGCTTTGGACGACTTTGGCACCGGGTACTCTTCCCTCAGCTACCTGAAGTTGTTTCCCTTTGACAAAGTCAAGATTGACCAGTCATTCGTGCGCGACATCAGCAAAAGTTCGCAAGATGCCGTCATCGCCAAGGTGGTCATCGCCATGGCGCACGGGCTGGGTTTGCGCGTAACTGCGGAGGGCGTGGAAACCGAAGTTCAATGCGAGTTCATGCGCAGCAATGTGTGCGACGAAATCCAGGGGTTTTTCTTCTCACGGCCTTTGCCGAAGGCCGAGATGGAGGCTCTTCTGAATGCGGACCGGCGCCTTCCCGAGCACCTGATGCGGGTACGGGTTAAAACACGAACCCTCTTGCTGGTGGACGATGAACCCAATGTGATTTCGGCACTCAAGCGCCTGTTGCGCCCCGATGGCTACCGCATACTGACGGCGGGCAGTGCGCAGGAAGGATTGGCGTTATTGGCCCAAAATCCGGTGGATATCATTGTGTCGGACCAACGCATGCCGGGCATGACCGGCGTGGAGTTCTTGCGCCAGGCGAAGAACCTTTACCCTGACACGATCCGCATCGTGCTGTCGGGTTACACAGAGTTGCAGTCAGTCACCGATGCCATCAATGAAGGTGCCGTGTACCGTTTTCTGACCAAGCCCTGGGAAGACAGCCAGTTGCGCAGCTTCATTGAAGAGGCCTTTGTCCACAAGGAACTGGCCGACGAAAACCGGCAGCTCAACCTGAAGATCCGAACCGCAAACCAGGAACTGGCCTCCAGCAACCGGCAACTTCAGGAGGTGCTGGACCACAAACAGCAACAAATCGCACGGGGTGAACGCAGCCTGAATGTGGTGCGCAATGCGCTTCAAAGCCTGCCCATGCCGGTCATCGGGCTAGACGATGAAGGTCTAGTAGCCTTTGTCAACCGCCAGGCGCAGTCCCTGTTTATAAACAACCTGGGACTGTTGGGCTCGGAAATAGCCAACTCGCTGCCCGCACTTCATGAACTGCTGACCATCACACCCGAAGGAAAATTCGGTCTCACCGACATAAACCACCAGGCCTATCGGGTGCAGTGGCACAGCATGGGCGAGCAATCGACCTCCAGTGGCAAAATCGTGACGCTCTGTCTTGATGAGGCGTTCGCATGACGATCGCGCATTCAAGCCCGCTGGCACTGCCCGACGTATTGAAAAAAATACATGCCCTGCCCTCACTCCCCGCCGTGGTGCTGGAACTGCTGGCCAGCCTGGATCAGGAGGAAGTCAATCTTGACCTGCTGGCGCGCAAAATCTCGCTGGACCAGGCGCTGACGGCCAAAACACTCCGGCTGGCCAACTCGTCCTTCTACGGCATGCAGCGCCAGGTCACAACGATAAGCGAAGCCATTGCCATCCTGGGGCTGCAAAGCGTCCGCAACCTGGCAACCACGGCGGCGCTGGTCGGTTCTTTGGGCGGAGATGTGGCGGACACTTTTGACTTCATGGCATTTTGGCGCCACGCCATTGGCACTGCACTGTGCGCGCGCTCACTGGCGGTTCAACTGGGTTTGAACTACGAGCAAGCCTATATTGCAGGCCTCTTGCATGATATTGGCCGCCTGGTGCTGGCAACCCAGTTCACGAAGCCCTATGCAGCCGCCATGGCCTGGCGGGACGCCCATCAACGCAGCCAGGATCAGCAAGACGATGTAGCGTCAAGCATGAGTGACTTACGGGCAGAACAAGCCGTGCTGGGGTTGGACCACGCCGCAGTGGGGGAAGCACTGGCCCGGCACTGGAAGTTTCCTGATCCCATACGGCAAGCGATTGCGCACCATCACGCATCCGACGCCCCGGCCATGTCGGCCATGGCCCGGGTCATTCATATCGCCGATACCCTGGCGCATGCGCTGGAGTCGCCCTTGCGCGCGGGTGCCGTGGCAATGCAGATTCCCACCGTACCTCAGGCTATTGAACAGCAGCTGGGCCTGACTGACGCGATGCTGCTTGCGGTGCTGCAGGATGCCGACGGTCAATTCGACGGGGCTTGCAGCGTATTGGCAAAATGATGGAGGCGGTCGATATGACGAACTCAAACCGTACAGGCAAGCTTGCACAAAGCGGGATCGCCGAGCAGTCGGCAGCCGATTTTTTTGAAGGCAGCCCGGTTCCGACATTTGTGATTGATGCCAATCACATCGTTACGCACTTCAACAAGGCTTGCGCCATCACGCTGGGGGTGCAGGCCAGTGAAGTCATTGGCACCCGACGGCTGGGCCATATTTTTTATGGCCATGACCGGCCCGTGATGGCAGATCTGATTGTGGACGGGGCCATGAAGGAAATCATTGATGACCTTTACCAGAACAAGTACCGGGGGTCGCTGGTGGTTCCCGACGCGTATGAGGCTGAAAGCTATTTTCCCAACCTGGGCACCTCAGGCAGGTGGCTCTTTTTCACCGCCGCCCCATTGCGTAACCCCGGCGGCGACATTGTGGGTGCCATAGAAACCCTGCAAGACATCACCGAAAGAAAGGTGGCAGAAGAAGCCTTGATGAAGGCCCAGGTAGAAATGGAGCAGGTGGTTGAGCAGCGCACGGCGGAGTTGGCCGAGGTGAACAAGACCTTGCGGCAGGACGTGTACCGGCGCGAAATGGCAGAGCATGAATTGCTGGCCCGCAATGCCGACCTGAGTGCGCTGAACGCCAAACTTTCCAAAGCACAGGAACATCTGGTTCAGTCAGAAAAACTCGCCTCCATTGGCCAACTGGCGGCGGGTGTGGCACATGAGATCAACAACCCCATTGGCTATATTTTTTCCAACTTTGGCACACTTGAAAATTATCTGGTGCACTTGTTTGAGATGCTGGCAGTCTATGAAGCCGCAGAGAATTCCCACAGCGATCCCCACATCGCGAAAGCGCTGAGGGACAAGCGGGAGGCCATTGAGCTGGACTACCTGAAAGAAGACATTCCGGTCCTGATGCGGGAATCCCGCGAGGGGATCGTCAGGGTGCGCAAAATTGTGCAAGACCTGAAGGACTTTTCTCACGTGGATGCCAGCCCCGAATGGCAACTGGCCAACCTGGCTGTGGGCATTGACTCCACACTTAACGTGGTGAGCAACGAAATCAAGTACAAGGCGGATGTCGTCAAAGAGTACGGCAACATACCCGAGGTCGAATGCCTGGCCTCGCAAATCAACCAGGTCGTCATGAACCTGGTGGTCAATGCAGCGCATGCCATCGGGCCGGAGCGGGGCAAGATCACCATCCGTACCGGCGCGCAGGGTGGTGACGCCTGGTTTGAGGTCTCCGACACCGGCTCCGGTATTCCCAAAGACAGTCTGGCACGCATTTTTGACCCCTTCTACACCACCAAACCCGTGGGTAAGGGAACCGGGCTGGGGTTGTCGCTGTCTTACGGCATCGTGCAAAAACACCATGGACACATTGACGTGGTAACCGAGATCGGCCAGGGCACCACGTTCCGGGTCACGCTGCCGATCATGCAACCGGCCAACCCCGCATCCGGCGAGGGAAGCCAGGCATGACCGAACTCCCGGCCCCCCTCGTCGCCAAGTCGCCTCTCACGATTCTTTGTGTCGATGACGAGCCGAATATCCTGTCGTCCCTGCGGCGCCTTTTTCGCACCAAAGGCTACCTGGTCAAAACCGCAGAGAGCGGCCAGCAGGGTCTTCAAATTCTGGCGCAGGCACCGGTTGATCTCGTCATCTCCGACATGCGGATGCCG
>JANOAP010000618.1:0-9998 GCA_031411175.1 Rhodoferax sp.
ATCGATCAGTTTTTTGACTGACGATACAGAACGTGCGGGTACATAGCCGTCGTCTTCGTAAATGGCCCGCAGCTTGCGGCCGTTGATACCACCGTTAGCGTTGATTTCAGCAATTGCCAACTTGGAGCCAGCGGCGCCAGCTTTACCGATCAGCGATGCTGGCCCGGACATGGGCTGGACTTCACCAATCAGAATTTCTGTGGCCGTCACACCGACGTCCTGGGCTGCAGCTGACATGACAGCAGTTGCCGCTAGCGTGATGGCAGACCACTGTGCAAGACGATTCACTGATTTTTTAAACTTGTGGCTCATGATGTCTCCTCAAAAAAACGCTGGCACCGGGAAATTCCGGAGTCATGCGAATGCGTTGGCTGGCCTGCTGTTGCACGTCATTGACGTAGTTACTGCGACAGCGGCCATTGAACCCAGAACCTTTTGGACTTGCGCCAGATACCCGCCATGCCTTCGGGCTCCAGCCGAAGGAACAGCAGGATGACGATGCCGTACATCATTCCCTTGACCTCGTAGATGCGGTCAGCCATCAGGGTTTTGAAGTTGTCACCTGCCGCAGAGAAACCAAGGTTAAGTAGCTCAGGCAGGAGAATGATGAGTGCCGTACCAAGAATGGCTCCATGCACACGGCCCATGCCGCCGACGATGACCATGGCCAGCGCCTCAATGCTGATCAGAATGCTGAAGGTGTCTACATTGATAAAGCGAGTTTGTAGCGCCACCATCGCACCGGCCACGCCGGTGTAGAAGGCGCTGACCATGAAGGCCAGCAACTTGTAGCGCATCAGATCAATGCCCATGGCGCGTGCCGCAATATCGTGGTCGCGCAGAGCCAGCCAGGCACGGCCTATACGTGAGCGCATGAGGTTGAGCGTTATGAGGATAAACACCAGTAGCATCACCAGTGCTGCGTAGTAGAAGCGCACATCACCTTTGAAGGAAAAACCGAAAATAGTCAATGCATCGACAGGCATACCTGCCGAGCCGCGCGTGATACCTTCTGCAAACAGCACGATGTGGCGCACGATGAAAGTGAATGCCAGCGTGGTGATGGCCAGGTACAGGCCCTTGAGCCGCAGCGACGGGATACCCACCACCAGGCTCGCTACCGCAGCGACGAAGCCAGACAGAAAGATGGCCATCAGCGTTGGCACTTTGTAGTCGGTGGTCAATATGGCTTGCGCATACGCGCCAATGAGAAGGAAGCCCGCATGCCCCAGCGAAATCTGTCCGGCCACGCCCGAGAGCAGGTTCAGGCCGAGTACTCCAATCGATGCGACGAAAATCGCGGTCAGCATGTTGAGTCCGAAGGAGCCAAACAGCGTAGGCATGAGCGCCAGCACCAGAATGCCGATGGCACCCCAGACCCAGGCGGTCGGCTGGCTGGAAAGGGCAACCAGGCTCGCATAGGAGTTTTGGTAAGTACGGCTACGCATCAGACACGCTCGATTTCACGTTGACCAAATAGACCATAGGGCTTGATCATCAGCACGACGATGATGAGGACAAATCCTGCAATTTCCTTGAGACCGCGACCCAGATAGCCTCCGGCCAGGTTTTCGACCACGCCGATCACCAGTCCGCCGAACGCTCCACCGACCACCGAGTCGAGCCCGCCCAGGATAGTGGCCGGGAAGCCACGCAATCCCATCTGCGATATCTCGGGTTCAAGGCTGAACATCAGGCAGAAGGCCAGGCCGGAGAACGCCGCAAACACGGCAGATAGGGCCCATGCAATCGCGCTGATGCGCTTGACATTGATACCCATGAGCAGTGCGGTCGTCTCGTTGTTGGAAGTGGCGCGCATTGCAATGCCAACTCGCGAGCGGCGAAAGAACAACCACATCGCCAGCGACAATACGGCGAGCGATATCAGTGCAAAAATCTGGCCCGGATAGAGCGCCATATCACCAAATCGGATCACCGCGTTGCCGAAAGGTCGCGGGAAAGCAGTGGGCTCCACACCCCAGATCAAGATGACGGTGGAGCGTATGACCACGGCAAGGCCAATGGTGACCATGACACGCGAGAACATCGACTCACCCAGCATGGGGCGTATGAAGGCCCATTCAATCAGCAGGCCGAGAACAATGGAGGCCACCAGCACGCAGGCCAGCAGCGGGATGAACGTCATGCCTGGTATCGTGGCAAAGGTGTAGCTCATGTACGCGATCAGCATCATGACTTCCCCTTGCGCGAAGTTCACCATCCCGGTGGCGCGATAGATGATGGCAAAACCCATTGCGACCATGCCGTAGAGGGTGCCTATTACCAGCCCGGACATCACGAGGTTCATGAAGTAATTCATGCGGCTTCCTTTGCGGGACCATAGATTTCACTGATTTCGGCAGCAAACTTCTTTTCAATCACGTTGCGGCGTACCTTCATGGTGGCTGTCAGTTCGCCGTCATCATGGTCCAGCTGCTTTTTCAGGATGACAAACTTGCGGATGTTCTCCACGCGCGAGAAACGTGCATTGACGCGTTCAACGTCTTCAGCAATGAGCCCCTTTACAGCCTCCAGCGTGGCCAGCGTCTCGTAGGTGGTGTAGGCCATGCTTCGCTCCTGCGCCCACTTGCCGACGGTGTCTAGGTCGATCTGTATCAGCGCAGACACAAAATGCCGACCATCGCCCAGCAGTACGGCTTCGCTGATGTAGAGACTTTCCTTCAGCGTGTTTTCAATCAGCGACGGCGTGATGTTCTTGCCGCCGCTGGTGATCAGGATGGCTTTCTTGCGGTCAATGATCTGAATCTGCCCCGTGGCCTCATCCAGCTCGACCACGTCACCCGTGCTGAGCCAGTCATCGGTAAAGGCCGCAGCGGTCGCCGCCTCGTCGTAGAGATAGCCATTGAAGATGATACGTCCGCGTAACTGCAGCTCGCCATCGGGCAAGATGCGCTGTTCGACGATGCCGGGCAGCGTCGGGCCGCACCAACCCAGGCGTGACATGCTCCTCGACTGCGCGTGGCTGGCACCGCTGCATTCCGTCATGCCGTAAATCTGGTAAATCGGCACACCCATGGCGCGGAAGAACAGTATGACTGAAGGAGAAATAGAGGCGCCACCTGTCATTGATATCCAGGTGCGGTCCAGGCCAATACTGGCCAGCAGGTTGCTGAAGACCAGAGCGCGCAGCAGCCAGCCGACGAAGGCGTCGAGCAGGTTCACCGGTTCGACGCCGTTGGCGATAGTGCGTTCGGCAATCGGCGTACCTATGGCAAGCGCTTTTTTGAAAGCCCACTGCGCCAGCGGCCTGGCGTCGCGTGACTTGATCAGGATTTCATACTGCAGTTTTTCCCAGATGCGCGGCACCCCGAAGAAAAAACTGGGGCCAATCTCGCGCAAGTTCTGCGTCACTGTGTCTATTGACTCCGCAAAGTAGACCACCGAGCCATAGGCCAGTTGCATGACTGGAGACATCAGACGCTCGGCCACATGGCACAGAGGAAGATAGCAAACCACTGACATTGGTTTACCGGCAAAGCCGTGCACCCGGCCCAGTGCCCAGGCGTCCGAGAGGATGCCGCGGTGAGATATGCGTGCACCTTTGGGCATGCCTGTCGTGCCAGACGTGTAGACGATCAGTGCGTCCTGCTCGGCGCGCAGGCCGTCGATGGCCTGCTCATAAGCCGTAACCTGTGCTGCATCGCTCGCCAGTTGCATGCCCTGCGCAAGCGCATCGTTGAAGGAAATGAGGCAGCCATCGGTGTATTGCCGCATTCCCTTCCATTCCACGGTCAGTACGCATTTCATTTCGGGCAGCCCGCCCTCGCGTTGCATGGCAGTCAGCACCTTGTCGGTTTGCTCCTGGTCGCCGCAGACCGCGATCCTGGCGCGGCAGTGGCGCGCGATGTATTGCAGTTCTGGCCAGGGGTTGGTCGGGTAGATGCCAACCGTCACGCCACCCAGTGACTGTGCAGCCAGGTCGGCAAAAAACCATTCCGGTGTGCCGTCAGACGCGATGATGAGCTTATCGCCAGGCATGAAACCCTGTGACTTGAGAAAGAGCGCAAACGCCCTGGCTTTTTCAAAGTAACCTAGCCATGTCGTGCCTCGCCAGATGCCACGCGTTTTTTCACGCAATGCGATTTGTTCCGGATTGGCGCGAGCGCGGTGGCGCAACAGGCCGGGCATAGTGGCTTGGCCTTCGGCCAGGCCGGGCGGCAACTGCAGGTCGGCAAGTGCCGGATCGGGGCGGGTCATGTCGTGGCCCCGACATCCTGGCCGAGGTAGGCGGCAATCACGGCAGGGTCTTTGGAAACGGCAGTCGGTGTGCCGTCGGCAATCTTGCGACCGAAGTTCAGCACACATACATGGTCGGAAATATCCATCACGATGCCCATTTCATGCTCGATCATCATGACGGTCACATTGCGCTCCTCGCGTATATCGAGGATGAAACGTGCGATGTCTTCGGTTTCCTCCTGGTTCATGCCCGAGACCATTTCATCCAGGAGCAGGAGCTTGGGCTGCATGGCCAATGCCCGGCCGAGCTCAACCCGCTTTTGCAGGCCATAGGACAGCGTGCCCACGGGCAGGTCACGTATGGATTCAATTTCGAGGAACTCGACGATTTCTTCTGCCGTTTCACGGGCGCGGATTTCGGCATTGCGGGTGGCACCCCAGAACAGGGCGGCACCGAAGATGCCGGCACCCAGGCGCGAATGCATGCCGGTCAGGATGTTGTCGATGACGGTCTCATGCTTGAACACGGCCAGATTCTGGAAGGTACGTGCCAAGCCGCGCTTTGCCAGCTTGTGCGCGGGCAGGCCGGTGATGTCTTCGCCGTCAAAGGTCACTGCTCCGGTTGTCGGTTTGAGCAGGCAGGAGGCGAGGTTGAACAGCGTGGTCTTGCCAGCGCCGTTGGGGCCGATGACGCTGCAGATCTCGCCCCGCATGACGCGCAGGCTGATATCGGCCAGCGCCTGCAGGCCGCCGAAGCGCTTGGAGACATCCGTGAATTCGAGGAGCGGTGCAATCGGGGTGGTTTGCATGGGCGCGTTCACGACAGCCACCTCTTGCGCCGTTTGTAGTGCTTGATGTCGCGCATGCTGCGGCGCTCGCCGCCGTCCTGCACGCCGAGGTAGAACTCCTTGACATCATTGTTCGCCAGCAGTTTTTGCGGTGTGTCGTCCAACACGATGCGGCCGCGTTCCATGATGTAGCCGTAGTCGGCGACCGAGAGCGCCAGCTGCGCGTTCTGCTCGACCAGCAAGACTGTTAGGCCACGTTCGTCGCGAAGCTTGCGTATCGCCTGGAAGATCTCGGTGATGATTTGCGGTGCCAGGCCCAGCGAGGGCTCGTCAAGCAGCAACAGGCGTGGCTGGCCCATCAGTGCGCGCCCAATCGCCACCATTTGCTGCTGACCGCCTGACAGGTAGCCCGACACGCGGTGCCGGTGCGACTCTATGGCGGGGAAGAGTTCAAAAATGCGTGCCATGGCGTCTGCCGATTCACTGGCTGGCCGCGCGTAGCCGCCCATGAGCAGATTTTCTTCAACCGTCAGCGTGTCGAACAGGCGGCGGCCTTCGGGTACCTGAACCAGGCCCAGCCTCACGATTTCATGCGGAGGAAGCTTGTTGATGGGCTTGCCGCCATAGGAGATGACACCACCGGTGATTTCGCCTTCTTCGGGGTAGAGCACGCCGCTGATGGCCTTGAGCACGGTGGACTTGCCAGCGCCATTGCTGCCCAGCAGAGCCACGATACGGCCGCTGCCAACTTCCAGCGACACGTCGCGCACCGCTTCTACTGCATGGTCGTAGAAGACCTGAAGATTGGTGGTGCTTAGCATGCCTTGCATTGGTAGGCCCCGTTGCCAGGAGAGGTTGATGTCATGTTTTCTCCGTAGTGCTTTTGCAGCACGCTGTGTCCCGGAAGAATCGAATTCGCAAACAGAAAGTTCACAATATGCTCAAATTATGACCCTAACTCAAAAATAAATCTACCTATGGATTTCCCTTATTAAAACCCGCTATGACAAAGAATTCGCGAATATTTCATTGATGAAAATCCAAAAATGAGTAATTACCCTATGCAGAATAAAATGAAATAGCATTGCACATAACTTGCGATAATTATAAAATTTGAAAATGGGTCAAATTAATGTTTTGCCTGATTCTGTTGCAAGAAAAAGCCTATGAACAATGAACCTTCCGTCCGGTCGGTGCAGCATGGCACCGTTGTCACGCTGACGCTCAATCGCCCTGATCGACTGAATGCGTTGGACAGCGAAATGGCCGGTGCCTTGCTTGATGCGGTTGAAAAAATAGAAGGTAATGCTGCGGTGCGCGTGGTTGTGCTGCGTGGCGAAGGCCGGTCTTTTTGCGCCGGTGGCGATGTAGCTGCCATGCATACGCACCGAGACAACCTCCCTGCGTTTATTAAAAAAACTATCGACCCGTTTCATGCCTGCATCCTGAGCTTGCAGCGATTGCGCAAGCCGGTAGTAGCCTGTGTGCATGGCGCGTTGGCTGGTGGCGGATTCTCTTTGGCTATGGCGTGCGATTTTGTGGTAGCTGCTCGAAACGCACGTTTTGTGGTGGCTTACCCCAAGCTTGGCGCACCAGCCGACGGTGGCTTGAGTTTTTTCTTGGTGCAACGTCTGGGCAGTGCGCGCGGGCTGGAGGCCTTGACCACTGGTGGCCAGTTCAGTGCAGAGCAGGCTTTGCAGCTTGGTCTGGTCAATCGACTGGCGAGTGAAGACTCTCTACAGCAGGTGACTGAGCAGTGGGTCGGTGAAATGTTGGCTTTGCCGGAGCAATCACTGCTTGAGCTCAAAGGACTGGTGGCGGCGCAATCTGCCATTGCCCTTGAAGCGCATTTGCAGCGCGAGAAGGATGCTTTCCTGCGTTGTGCTGCGACGCCGGACTTTGCGGCTCGTGTGGCTGCCTTTGCACAAAAGCGGACGGTCTGACAGCTTAAAACTCACCCCCATCACTTCAACACTCCAAAAGCTCATGAACCATTCGACGAACTCCTCAGCTAAAGCTCCTGTAAGCTCTGCCATGCAGCGTTTTTCTGGTCTCTCCAATGATGAGCAGGGCATGCTCGACGACGCCGACCACTTCGCAAGGAAGGAGTTGTACCCGCTATCGCAGCGGATGGACAACGAGGAGTGGTGGCCGGAAGATGCCTTCGGACTTATCGGCAAAACCGGCTACTTCGGCATCACCGTGCCTGACACCTATGGCGGCGCAGGGCTTGACATGTTTACCAGCGGACTGGTGTTGCAGGCTTTTTCGAGATGGAATCATGCGCTTGCGCTGAGCTGGGTGGCGCATGAGAACCTCTGCCTCTACAACATCTATCGCAATGCCAGTGAAGAGCAACGCAAGCGCTACCTGCCTGGACTATGCAGTGGCAAGACCATAGGCGCGCTGGGGCTTACCGAGCCTGGTGCTGGTTCCGACGCACTGGGCTCGATGCGCACCACCGCGACGCCCGATGGTGACGACTACGTGCTTAACGGCAGCAAGCTTTACATCACCAATGGCCCGGTGGCCGATGTGCTGCTGGTCTATGCCAAAACCAGCCGTGACAAGGGTGCCAAGGGTATTTCCGCCTTTATTGTCGAGAAGGAATTTCCAGGTTTCAAAGTGGCGCAGAAGCTCACCAAGATGGGCTTTCGCGGCAGTCAGACTGCCGAGTTGGTATTTGACAACTGCCGTGTCCCGGCCACCAACCGTGTGGGCGAGGAAGACACGGGTGTCAAGATCGTGATGAGCGGGCTGGACCTGGAGCGCGCCATGATCGCGCCCATCTGCCTGGGGATCTCAGAGCGCGCGCTGGAGCTGTCACTGGAGTATGCGCAGACGCGCCAGCAGTTCGGCAAGCCGATTGCCAGCTTTCAGATGATCCAATCCAAGTTGGCCGACATGTTCGTCTGGGTTGAGGCGATGCGCGTATTCACCTACCAGGCGCTGCGTGCTGCCAATGACCTTGAAGTGGGCGGCGGCGGACGAGGCGATATCCACAAGATTACCGCAGCATCGGTGATGTTTGCGGCCGAAACCATGAACAAGGTGCTCAACGAAGCGGTCCAGATTCACGGCGGCAGTGGCTACATCTGGGAGTCAGAGGTCAACCGCCTGTACCGTGCCATCAAATTGCTCGAAATTGGTGCAGGTACAACCGAGGTTCGAAAAATTATTATCAGTGGAGAAATGCTGCATAGATGACTGCATAGGTGACCCGACCAACTGTGCGAGTTGCTGTCTCTCTTGCTGTAAAGGGCCATGACCTCAAAACGAATGCTTAATTCTCAAAAAGGGCGCGGTAACCAGCATTCGGGTGAATCGGACACTGAGCTCTTGGTGATGACGGTTTTATTGCCAACTGTTTCTTTGTAGCAGCCAGCCCAGCACCAACGCTGCCAGCAGCACCGTCTCCATCACCATCAGCGCCACAGGCCGCCAGCCCACGGACACAATATCGCGTATCTGCGTTTTCATGCCGATGGCTGCAATGGCCATCACCAGGCACCAACGTGAGGCGTCGTTGCCCCAACCCGTCACCATCGTTGGCAGCAGCCCCGAGCTGTTGACAAGCACCAGTACCAAAAAGGCGACGGCAAAGCCCGGCAGCAAGGGTGGGCGCACGCCGGTGGCCTGCTCGCCACGGCGGCGCGCCAGCCATGACGCCACCAGAATCACGGGCAGCAACATGCCGACCCGCATCAGCTTCACCACCGTGGCCACATCGCCAGTAGTGGGAGACATGGCGTAGCCTGCGCCCACCACTTGGGCCACGTCGTGGATGGTGGCACCCAGAAAGATTCCGGCGGCGGCCGGGCTCAGGCCCAGCCAGCGGGCCATCATGGGGTAAGCAATCATCGCCAGGGTAGACAGAACGCTGACGCAAATCACGGTGAACAGCGTGGCGCGTTCGCGCAGCGGATGTGCGGGCAATGCAGCCGAGATGGCCATGGCGGCAGACGCGCCGCAGATGCCCACGGAGCCGCCCGACAGAAAGCCGAAGTAGGGGTTGAAGCCCATCAGGCGTGCCATGACGATGCCCATGCCAATCGTCAAGGCCACCGAACACACCACCAGCAGCACGGGCTCCCAGCCCAGTGAGGCCATTTGACCTACCGTGATGCGCAAACCCAGCAAGGCCACGCCGATGCGAAGCACCTGGCGTGCAGCCAGCTCGATGCCTGCTTTGCACGGCCCTTCCTGCGAGAGGAAGTTCATCACCATGCCCAGCAGCAGTGCAAACAGCATCACGGGTGCGCCGTAGTGCTGGCCCAGAAAGCTGGCGGCAATGGCGACCACCAGGGCAGCGAGCAGGCCGGGGTACAAACGCAGGGTGCCCGGGCGAAGCCGGTCCTGCCAGACGGCATTCAGCGTGATCATGAACGGCTTTGTCGCCTGGCTCAGGGCAGCAGCACCGTGGCGCCCACGGTCTTGCGTGACTCCAGCGCGCGGTGTGCATCAGCGGCTTCTTCCAGCCTGAATGTTTGCGATGCCTCACTTTGGATTTTACCCGTCAGCACCATGCCAAATACCTCGTCGGCCATGGCCAGCATATGGGCGCGCGGCATGATGTAGTGCATCATGGCCGGGCGCGTCACCCACAGCGAACCTTTGGCTGCGAGCTGCATGGTGTCGATGATGACCGGACCTGACGACGTGCCATTGCTCACCAGCGTGCCACGTGGCTGCAGGCAATTCAGCGATGCCTCCAGCGTGTCTTTGCCCACCGAGTCGTAAACCACCGGCACGCCTTTGCCACCGGTGATCTCCTTCACGCGATCCACAATGTTGTCGCGTGAGGTCACGATGGTGTGGGTGCAACCGTTGGCTTTTGCCACGGCAGCCTTCTCGTCTGTGCTCACGGTGCCGATCATCGTCACGCCCATGGCGCGTGCCCACTGGCAGGCGATCAGGCCCACACCGCCGGCCGCAGCGTGGTAAAGAATGGTCTCACCGCCCTTGAGGGGGAACACCTGGCGAAACAGGTACTGGGCCGTCATGCCCTTC
>JANOAP010000619.1:0-2884 GCA_031411175.1 Rhodoferax sp.
TGTGTGCAAGGTGGATGTAGGGCAAAGTGCTTTGCTGGACATCGTTTGCGGTGCGCCCAACGCTCGCGTCGGCATCAAGGTTCCCTGTGCTCTGGTGGGTGCAGAGCTGCCACCCGGTGAAGATGGCAAACCTTTCCTCATCAAGGTTGGCAAGTTGCGCGGCGTCGAGAGCCAGGGCATGTTGTGCAGCGCCCGCGAGTTGAAGCTGTCTGACGACCATGGCGGCCTGCTGGAGCTGGCCGCCGACGCGCCCCTGGGCCAGAACATCCGCGAACACCTGAAGCTGGACGACACTCTGTTCACCCTCAAGCTCACGCCCAACCTGGCGCATTGTTTGAGTGTGTACGGCGTGGCGCGCGAAGTGGCGGCGCTCACCGGTGCGCCCCTCAAAACACCTGGCGTCCCCGCTGTGACCGTGGGTAACACAGACAAGCTGCCCGTCAAAATCAGCGCACCCGATTTGTGTGGCCGTTTCAGCGGGCGTATTGTGCGCAACGTCAACACCAAGGCCGTCGCCCCGCAGTGGATGGTGGACCGCCTGGCGCGTTGTGGCCAGCGCAGTGTGACCGCGTTGGTGGACATCTCCAACTATGTGATGTTCGAGCTGGGCCGTCCCAGCCACATCTTTGACCTGGACAAGATTCACGGGGGCCTGGACGTGCGTTGGGGGCGGCCCGGCGAACAGCTCAAGCTGCTCAATGGCAACACCGTCACCGTCGATGACAAAGTGGGTGTGATTGCCGATGATGCCCAGGTGGAGTCCCTGGCGGGCATCATGGGCGGCGATGCCACGGCAGTGTCTGACGATACGCGGCATGTTTATGTGGAGGCCGCTTTCTGGTGGCCCAAATCTATTGCGGGGCGTTCACGCCGCTTCAACTTTTCGACCGATGCCGGTCATCGGTTTGAACGCGGTGTGGACCCGAGCCAGACCGTGGAGCACATTGAGCGCATCACACAACTGATCATCGACATTTGTGGCACAGCGACGACCGCGTGCGGACCGATTGACGACTTGCAGGTGAATGTGCCAACCGCCGCGCCGGTCAACCTGCGTGTGGCCCGTGCAGCCAAGGTGATTGGCATGCCACTCACCCAGGCGCAGTGTGTCGATGCGCTGACGCGTCTGGGCCTGCCGGTTTCGCAATCGGAGGGCATCGTGACGGTCACCCCACCGCCGTACCGCTTCGACCTGCAAATCGAAGAAGACCTGATCGAAGAAGTCGCCCGCATGGTGGGCTACAACAACCTGGCCAACACGCCACCACTGGCCCCCATTACCGCGAAGATTCGTGATGAAGCGCAGCGCAGCCCGTTTGCTGTGCGCCGTTCGCTGGCCGCTTTGGGCTACCAGGAAACCATCAACTTCAGCTTTGTGGAAGAGCGCTGGGAGCATGAGCTGGCTGGTAACCCCAACCCGATCAAGCTGCTGAACCCGATTGCCAGCCAGTTGAGCGTGATGCGTTCGTCGCTGGTAGGCTCTTTGCTCCAGGTGTTGAAGTTCAATCTGGATCGCAAGGCCGAACGCGTGCGGGTGTTTGAGTTGGGTCGCGTTTTTCTGCGCGATGCATCGGTCAAAAACACCGACACCACGGTGGAGGGTTTTTACCAGCCGATGCGCGTGGCCGGTCTGGCCACAGGCAGTGCCGAGGCCTTGCAATGGGGTCGCAAGGAGCAGGGCGTTGATTTCTTCGACGTGAAAGGCGATGTGCAAGCCTTGCTGGCACCCGCCAAGCCGGTGTTTGTACCGGCAGCACACCCGGCCATGCACCCTGGGCGCTGCGCCAAGGTGCTGCTTGCCGGCGTTGAGATTGGTTTTGTAGGTGAGCTGCACCCAAAGTGGCGCCAAGCCTATGACCTGGCCACGGCCCCCATCGTGTTTGAGCTGGCGTTGGATGCCGTGCTGCAGCACGCCGTGCCGATGGCCAAAGCGGTATCCAAACACCAGGCCGTGCAGCGCGACATCGCCGTGCTGGTGGCCGAGCAGGTGAGCCATGCCGCACTCATGAAATCCATCTGGGCTGCCGCAACCGCGGGGCTGCTTCAGGATGCAAATCTGTTTGACGTCTACCGTCCCAAGCCCAGCAAGGAGTCTGATGGCGCCCCTGCCACACCTCCAGATAAAAGTCTGGCTGTTCGCTTGACGCTGAACAGCGACGAAGCTACCCTGACCGAAGCGCAAATTGAGTCGGCCGTCCAGGCGGTCGTATCGCAGTTGGCGACTGACCTTGGTGCGCGTCAGCGAGCCTGACGGTTCAAAAAATAGAGACAACAAAAGCAGGAAACGAGGCACCGAATGGAATTTGCGGTAGAGAGTCTGGAAACGCCAGCGTTGACCAAAGCCCAGCTGGCCGAGCTGCTGTTTGAGCAGATTGGCCTGAACAAGCGCGAGTCCAAAGACATGATCGATGCTTTCTTTGATCTGATTGCCGCCAGTCTGGTCGACGGGTCCGACGTGAAGATTTCCGGTTTTGGCAACTTCCAGATCCGCACCAAGGCCCCGCGGCCGGGCCGCAACCCCCGCACCGGAGAGGCTATCCCTATCCGCGCGCGCCGCGTGGTGACCTTTCACGCCAGCCATAAGCTCAAGGAACAGATCCAGATCGAGGGCAAGACGCCCATGGCGTTGGCCGCGCCTTAATACCGCACGCCGGTTATTTTTCTGCCAGGGGCTCCAGGAGCCTTTACATACTGTGGCGACTTAGAGTAACCTCGAAGCTTTCGCGCCTACAGCATTGATTTCAATGGAGAAAAATCTCCCCCCCATTCCTGCCAAACGCTATTTCACCATCGGTGAAGTGGGCGATTTATGTGGTGTCAAACCCCACGTGCTACGCTATTGGGAGCAGGAGTTCACGCAACTGCGCCCCATGAAGCGGCGTGG
>JANOAP010000620.1:0-5346 GCA_031411175.1 Rhodoferax sp.
CCGCCATCAAGGCCAACCCGGGTAAGTTCAAGGCTTCGGGCACGGGGCAAGGCGGCATCTGGCACTTGGCGATTGCCGGCCTGTTGCGTGACCAGAAAATTGACCCGGCAGCCTTGCCCTGGGTGCCTAGCAATGGGGCTGCTCCCGGCTTGCAGGACATGATTGCAGGTGGTGTTGAAGTGGCTCCGGTGTCGCTGCCCGAATCACGTTCGCTGATTGATGCCGGCAAGGTCAAAAGCCTGGCCATTATGAGTGACAAGCCCTCAGCCTTGTACCCCAACGTGCCAACCCTGAAGTCGGCCACGGGCAGCGACTGGACCATGGCCGCATGGCGTGGCCTGGTGGCTCCCAAAGGCATCCCTGCCGAGGCGCGCGACAAACTCGGCGCAGCGATCAAGCGGGTGGTGGCCAGCAAGGAGTACACCGAGTTCATGGCCAAACAAGGCTATGGCGTGATCTACGCCGCCCCGGATGACTTCGCCAAGTTCATGGCCAAGTCCGATAGCGAGCTGGGTGCCACGATGAAAGCCGTTGGACTGGTCAAATAAATAATCGTCAGGCCGTCCGATGAAACTCAATGATGCGGTTTTTGGTTTGCTTCTGCTGGTGCTGGGCGCAACGGTACTGGGCATTGTGCAAAGCTTCCCCAAAATCCCGGGGCAGCAGGTCGGACCCGCGCTGTTTCCCGGCCTGATCGCCGTCGGGCTGTGTCTGGGTGGCGTGGTCTTGCTGGTGCGCGGCTGGCGCGAGCGGGCCTCCGTACCCTGGATTGCGCTGGAAGACTGGGTGCGCTCGCCGCGTCATCTGGCGGGCTTCCTGGTGCTGGTGGGTTCGGTCGTGTTTTACATGTTGTTCTCGCAGCAACTCGGTTTCCTGATCTGCTCCGCGCTCATCCTGACCGCCCTGTTTTGCTCATTGCAGGTGCCGCTGGCCCGGTCTGTCGCTGTGGCGGTGGTGGCGACGCTGGTGATTCATTTTGCTTTTTACAAACTCCTGAGAGTGCCGCTCCCTTGGGGTCTGCTCACGAATTTCTCTTGGTAAACCAGGCAATCAGGTAATGCCCCGATTGGGCAAATCCATTTCATAAAAAGACAGGGAGACCAAGCGCTATGTGGACTGCAGTCGGGCAAGCTTTTACGATGGTTTTTGAGCCCTACACCTTGATGGTGATGGTGCTGGCTTCGTTCTATGGCCTTTTTGTAGGCGCTGTACCCGGCTTGACGGCCACAATGGCGACGGCACTTCTGGTGCCGGTGACCTTTTTCATGGCGCCCATTCCGGCGGTGGCAGCGATTGTCACAGCCACGGCGATGGCCATTTTTTCAGGCGATATTCCGGGCTGCCTGCTGCGCATACCGGGCACGCCGGCCTCAGCGGCCTACACCGACGAAGCGTACGCCATGACGCGCAAGGGCCAGGCCGAAATGGCGCTGGGTGCGGGCCTGGTGTTCTCTGCAGTGGGTGGCCTGTTTGGCACGGTGGTGCTGATCGTGGCCGCGCCCGTGTTGGCAGAATTTGCCACACGCTTCAGTTCGTTTGAGTACTTCTGGCTGGTACTGCTGGGTTTGACCTGCGCGGTGTTCATCACGTCAGACCGCCCGCTCAAAGGGCTGATCACGCTGTTTCTCGGTTTGCTGGTGGCCTGTGTGGGCCTGGGCAATCCGGCCGGGTTTCCGCGTTTCACCTTTGGCAACACCGAGATGATGGGCGGCATCGGCATGATCTCCATGATGATTGGCATGTTTGCCATCTCGGAAATCATCCGCTATGTGGTGGACACCAGCCCGCCCGCCGTGCTGGTGGTGGAGCAGGTCGGCAACGTGCTCACCGGCCAGTGGGCGTTGGCCAAAAAGTACCCGGTGCAGATTTTGCGCGGCAGTGTGTTGGGCACTGCAGTGGGGGCTTTGCCCGGCGCGGGGGCTGACATTGCCGCCTGGATGTCTTACGGGATGAGCAAGAAGTTTTCCAAAGAACCCGAGAAGTTTGGCACAGGGCACGTAGAGGGTATTGTGGAAAGTGGCTCGGCAAACAACAGTGCACTGGCCGGCGCGTGGATTCCGGCGCTGGTGTTTGGTATACCGGGCGACTCGATCACGGCTATCGTGATTGGCGTGCTCTACATGAAAAACATGAACCCTGGCCCGTCGTTATTTACCACCAACCCGCAGAACATTTACGCGGTGTTTCTTATCTTTATCCTGGCCAACATCATCATGATTCCGCTGGGTATTTTGTGCATCAAGGTAGCCCGGCGCATTTTGAAAGTACCCCGTAATATCCTGATGCCGGTGATCCTGATGTTCTGCGTAGTGGGCACTTTTGCCATCAATAACACCCTCTTCGATATTGGTGTGATGCTGGTGGCAGGCTTGATTGCCTACTTGCTGGAAGAAAACAAATTCCCGATTGCCCCGGCCATTCTGGGTGTGGTGCTGGGCGGTATGCTGGAGGAAAACTTCATCACTTCCATGATCAAGTCCGACGGCAACATGCTGGCGTTTTTCTCGCGGCCCATTGCGGCCACGCTGGCGGTGGTCACGATTCTGGTTTGGATCACCCCGTCACTGATGGCCTTACTGCGAAGACCGCAGGCCAGGCCATAGGCCTTTCAACCGGGGGCACCTAAGCCTCCGCCAGCGCTTCTTCGTAAAACCGCAGGGTGTTGCGACCCGTGGCCTTGGCCTGGTACATGGCCACGTCGGCCTGCTTTAGCACCGCGCTCGGTGTGTGGCTCAAACCGGCAAACAGCGTGGCACCAATGCTGGGTGTGCTGAGGTAGTGATGATCACCCAGGAGGTACGGCTCGTTGAGAGCCGCCAGTATCTTTTGCCCCACCTGCGCGGCCAGCAGCTGAGAGTTGACGGCGTTGTCGCTGAGTTCCGCGATCAGCACGACAAACTCGTCGCCCCCAATGCGGGCAACCGTGTCGATCGCGCGCACGCTCTTCTGGATTCGGGCGGCCACCTGCTGCAGCAACTGGTCGCCGACGTCATGGCCCAGTGTGTCGTTAAGCTGCTTGAACTTGTCCAGGTCCAGAAACAGCAGGGCACCGCAGCGCTTGTGTCTGGCGCTGGCGGTCAGCGCCTGATTCAGGCGGTCCATCAGCATGCGACGATTTGGCAGGCCGGTCAGCACGTCCTGAAAGGCCATCTGGCGGATAGCCTCTTCAGCTTTTTTGCGCGCGGTGATGTCCATCAGCGTCCCCACCATGCGCAGGGGCTCACCCAATGTGCTGGTCTGCACCACCTTGCCGCGGCTGCTCAGCCAGATCCATCGGCCGTCCTTGTGCTGGGCCCGGTATTCGGCCTCAAAAAACGAGGTGTGATTGCCCAGGTGCCGCTTCATTTCACCAATGGCGGCGGGCAGGTCATCGGGGTGGACCCGGTCGGTCCATGAACTGCTCTCCTCAAAAGCCTCGTCAGCCAGACCCAGCATCGCCCTGGCGCGCGTGTCCATGTTGTACGCCTGGGTCTGGGCAAAACTTTGAGCCCACATGCCCAGTTCGGCGCTGATGATGGCCAGCTCAAACTGCTCGCTGGTGTCGCGCAACAGGCCCTCGGCACGCTTGCGGCGCGTGATGTCGCGGCCCATGCCGAACAAGCCTGTTACTTCGCCAGCGGCGTTGCGCATGGGGGCCTTGATGATTTCGAAAGAACTCAGCCCGGCACTGATGGCCGTGGTCATCTCCTCCTCAAACGAAGCCGACCGCCCGGACTGCAAGATGAGCTTGTCGGTCCAACCCAGCAGGCGTGCCATGTCATTGCCAGTGAAGTCGGCGTCGGTCTTGCCAATAATGTCGGGTGCTGACACCCCGAAGTGCCGCTCGAAGGCAGAGTTGCAGGCCAGGTAGGTTCCGGCCGCATCCTTAAGCCAGACCATATCGGGGATGGTGTGGATCAGGGTGCCATGCCGTTCTGAATTTTCAGGTAACCGGGTCTTTGCCGGATTTTGCGCGTGGTACTGCTGGGTGATGTCTTCCACGGTCCCTTCACAAAACAGAAGCTTGCCGAAAGCGTCGCACACCTGATGGGCGTGCTCCCGGATCCAGATGCGTTCACGAGTTTTGTGACGGTAGGCCTCGGACACGAAGCTGACCACTTTTCTGTTGGCCTGCAAGTCGGCTTTGAATTCGTCGCACCGACCGGGCAACACATACCAGTCACCCGTGACGTTTTTGACTGCCATCAACATGGCCCTCTCTGATGCGTAGCCATGCAGGCGCACCAAAGCTGCGTTAGCCCGTAAAAGGCGCCCGTCAGGTGTACTGCGGTAGGCACCGACAGGCAGCAAATCGAAAAGCGTCGAAAAGTCTTCAGTAGCCATTCATGGTTTCCCCGGGCCTTTTTAGACTTCGGAGTCTAGCGAATTGTTACAAGTTGTGGCGAGAAAGTAAACCGGAAACACACGCCAGATGCAGGCTTGCATGGACCGCCTGAGGAAAGGACAAACGCAAAACCCTACAATCGGAGCCTATCCCGAGGTCCCATGAACGCCCCTGCCCACGTCGGCCACGATGTCTCTTTTTTCGCGCGCGCCGCCAAGCCGCTCACCAGCTACCGCAAGTATTGGGCCGCACGTTTTGGCACGGCCAAATTTTTGCCCATGAGCCGCAAAGAGATGGATGTGCTGGGCTGGGACAGCTGCGACATCATTCTGGTGACCGGCGATGCCTATGTAGACCATCCGAGTTTTGGCATGGCCGTGATTGGCCGCATGCTCGAAGTGCAGGGCTTTAGGGTCGGCATCATTGCCCAGCCCGACTGGACCAGCGCCGAGGCCTTCAAGGCGCTGGGAAAACCAAACTTGTTCTGGGGCGTGACGGCCGGCAACATGGATTCCATGATCAACCGCTACACGGCGGACCGCAAAATCCGCAGTGACGATGCCTACACCCCCGGCGATGTGGGCGGCAAACGCCCCGACCGCGCTGCCATCGTCTACAGCCAGCGCTGTCGCGAGGCCTTTAAGGACACGCCCATCATCCTGGGTGGCATCGAAGGCTCTTTGCGCCGCATTGCCCACTACGACTACTGGAGCGACAAGGTGCGCCGTAGCGTGGTGGTGGACGCCAAGTGCGACCTGCTCTTGTACGGTAACGCTGAGCGCGCGATTGTCGAAATCGCCCACCGGCTGGCTGCCAAAGAACCTGTGGAACAGATCACCGACGTGCGTGGCACCGCTTTTGTGCGCCGCCCGGACGATGAAACCGGCAAAGGCTGGTTCGAAATCACCTCCACCACCGTGGACGAGCCGGGCCGCGTGGAAGCCCACGTCAACCCCTACATGACCACCAGCGAGCAGGCGGCTGAGAACGGCGCCACCTGCGCCAAGGAAGACGAGGCCAAG
>JANOAP010000621.1:0-4093 GCA_031411175.1 Rhodoferax sp.
TTCCATTTGCTGCATCAAAAAAGCCGCAGGCATGGCAGTGTTGTTTTCGGCATTGACCGCAGCGCCATTCAGTTCACACAAATAGGCGGCGCGCTTGAGCGGGTCTTTCAGCCGTTGATAGGCCTCATTGATGCGCACCGACCATTGCATCGCCACGCGCTGGGCAGCGGCGCCCTGGGCCGCAAACTTGTCAGGGTGGGCTTCGCGCTGCAACTCTTTCCAGCGCGCGTCAATGGCCACGCGCTCTTGCGCAAATTGTTGAACAAGACCAAACAGCTCGAAATCGTCAGACTGGAGATTCACCCGAGCGGCTCAAACGCGGAAGGATTCCCCACAGCCGCACTTGTCTCTCTCATTCGGGTTGTTGAACCTGAACCCCTCGTTGAGGCCCTCGCGCACAAAGTCAAGCTGCGTGCCGTCGATGTAGGCCAAGCTTTTCGGGTCCACCAGCACCTTGACACCATGACCTTCAAAGATCACGTCTTCGGGGGCCAGCTCATCCACATATTCAAGTGTGTACGCCAGGCCAGAGCAGCCCGTGGTTTTGACGCCCAAGCGCACGCCAACGCCCTTGCCGCGTTTGGTCAGGTAGCGGTTAACGTGGCGGGCAGCGGCTTCTGTAACGGTGACGGACATGTCAGACGGTCTGGGGAACCAGGTGCTTTTTCTTGTAGTCCTCCACCGCCGCCTTGATGGCATCTTCCGCCAGAATGGAGCAGTGAATTTTCACCGGTGGCAATGCCAGCTCTTCAGCGATTTCGCTGTTTTTGAGCGCAGCGGCCTGGTCCAGCGTTTTGCCCTTGACCCACTCCGTGACGAGTGAGCTGGAGGCAATGGCCGAGCCACAACCGTAAGTTTTAAAGCGCGCGTCTTCAATCACCCCGGTGAGCGGGTTGACCTTGATTTGCAGCTTCATCACGTCACCGCAAGCCGGTGCACCGACCATGCCGGTGCCCACGGTGTCATCGCCCTTTTCAAAGCTGCCGACGTTGCGGGGGTTTTCGTAGTGATCAACAACTTTTTCTGAATATGCCATTTTGCTTACCTCTTAAATTCTGCGCCGCTAAGCCACAAATGAGTCAGACCGCGACAAAGGGCTGGCCCATTTTGGCGACGCGGCTAGTGTGCGGCCCACTGGATCGTGGATATGTCGATCCCATCTTTGTACATCTCCCACAGCGGGCTCAGGTCACGCAGCTTGGCCACGTTGAGCTTGATGGTGTCTACCGCGTAATCAATATCGGCCTCGGTGGTCCAGCGACCAATCGTCATGCGCAGGCTGCTGTGGGCCAGCTCGTCGCTGCGGCCCAGGGCACGCAACACATAGCTGGGCTCCAGACTGGCTGACGTGCAAGCGGAGCCACTGGAGACAGCCAAGCCCTTGATACCCATGATCAGCGACTCGCCTTCCACGTAGTTGAAGCTCATGTTCAGGTTGTGCGGCACACGTTGCGTTTCGTGCCCGTTGATGAACACCTGCTCCACGTCTTTCAGGCCGGCCAGCATGCGGTCGTGCAGGGCCTTGATGCGGATGTTTTCCAAAGCCATCTCTTCTTTGGCAATGCGGTAAGCCTCGCCCATGCCCACGATCTGGTGCGTGGGCAAAGTGCCGCTGCGCATGCCGCGCTCGTGACCACCACCGTGCATTTGCGCTTCGATACGGATGCGTGGCTTGCGGCGCACAAACAGTGCACCGATACCTTTGGGGCCATAGGTTTTGTGCGAGGTCAGGCTCATCAGGTCGATGGGCAACGTGCTCATGTCGATGTCAACCCGGCCCGTGGCCTGCGCCGCATCCACATGGAAGATCACGCCTTTTTCGCGGCAAATGGCACCCAAAGCGGCAACATCCTGAATCACGCCAATTTCGTTGTTGACAAACATCACGCTGGCCAGAATGGTGTCAGGGCGAATGGCTGCCTTGAATACGTCCAGATTGACCAGGCCGTCTTCCTGCACGTCCAGATAAGTCACTTCAAAGCCCTGGCGCTCCAGCTCGCGGCATGTGTCCAGCACGGCCTTGTGCTCGGTCTTGACGGTGATGATGTGCTTGCCTTTGGTCTTGTAAAAACCAGCCGCGCCCTTTAGCGCCAGGTTATTGGACTCGGTGGCACCGCTGGTCCAGACAATTTCGCGCGGGTCAGCACCAATAAGGGCTGCCACCTGCTCGCGGGCTTTTTCCACGGCGGCTTCAGCCTCCCAGCCCCAGGCGTGGCTGCGCGATGCCGGGTTGCCGAAGTGCTGGCGCAGCCAGGGGATCATGGCGTCCACCACGCGCTCGTCGCACGGGTTGGTGGCGCTGTAGTCCATGTAAATTGGGAAATGAGGAGTGGTATCCATGGCTGGCTCTATGCTGGCGAAACTATGACTAAAGACTGAAATTCAGTTCCGGGCAAACGCGACGTTGCCCCGGGACTTGGCAAACGAGTTGCGGTATCAGGACTTGGCAAACGAGTTGCCAAGGGCAAACACCGAATTCGGCGCGTTGATGCGGATCGGCTTGGCGACCGGCATGGCAGAGATCGCGCGTTTGGGTGACGGCTTGTCTTCGACCTGCAGCCCCTTGGCAAGCTGCTCGTCCACCAGCTTTTGCAGGCTGACGGAATCCAGAAACTCGACCATGCGCACGTTCAGGGCGCTCCAAAGGTCGTGCGTCATACAACGCGCGCCATCGCCCAGGCAGTTTTCTTTGCCAGCACAATGCGTGGCGTCAATAGGCTCGTCCACCGAGACAATGATGTCGGCCACGGTGATGTCGGACGCCTTTCGCGCCAAGGTATACCCGCCGCCCGGCCCCCGGGTCGACTCCACGAGCTCATGGCGACGCAGCTTGCCAAACAACTGCTCCAGATAAGAGAGCGAGATTTGCTGGCGCTGGCTGATGGCCGCGAGCGTGACGGGGCCATTGCTCTGGCGCAGACCCAAATCAATCATCGCTGTGACCGCAAAACGGCCTTTTGTAGTAAGACGCATGGCTAACTCCTTAAAGTTGGCTTGATTACCGCTTGATTCGCCAAATCGCTTTATGGGCGACCTGGTGCTTTTCTACCGACGCTCAGAAACCCTTATTGCCTGGTCGCTGAGACCCATGTTTGGATGAGTTCCCGACCAATAAGTTCAAGTATAACCAAAACCCCATTAATTTGCTCGGATACCTAGACTGAGCAGTCACAAAATCATTCATCTGGCTTTGGCGGCAATCGAGATGACGTTGTCTGACCCCGGTGCCCCAAATGCCTGCTCTTTCAAAATGCCCAGTTGGTCGCGAACTTTGGCCGCCTTTTCGAACTCCAGATTGCGGGCGTGCTCCATCATGAGTTTCTCCAGTCGCTTGATCTCGCGGCCAATGTCTTTCTCGGACATGTCCTCGACCTTGGCGCGGTTCATGGCATCATTTTCCAGACGCTCCATTTCCAGGCCCGCCTTGGTGCTGTAAACGCCATCGATCAAGTCTTTGATCTTCTTGTTGATGCTCATCGGCGTGATGCCGTTCAGCGTGTTGTGGGCGATTTGTTTGTCACGACGGCGCTTTGTTTCGTCCATCGCGCGCTTCATGGAATCGGTGATTTTGTCAGCGTACAAAATGGCGCGGCCATTCAGATTACGGGCGGCGCGGCCAATGGTTTGAATCAGCGACCGCTCAGACCGCAAAAAGCCCTCTTTGTCCGCATCCAGAATCGCCACCAAACTCACCTCGGGCACATCCAGGCCCTCACGCAGCAAGTTGATGCCGACCAGCACGTCAAACGCGCCCAGCCGCAGGTCGCGCAAAATCTCGACGCGCTCCACGGTATCGATGTCACTGTGTAAATAGCGCACTTTCACGCCGTTGTCTGATAGGTAATCCGTCAACTGCTCGGCCATGCGCTTGGTCAGGGTGGTGATGAACACGCGCTCCGACTTCTCGACGCGGATACGGATCTCCTGCAGCACGTCGTCCACCTGGCTGGTCGCGGGGCGGACTTCGACCTCGGGGTCAACCAGGCCGGTGGGCCGAACGACTTGCTCAACCACCTGCCCTGCATGCTCTTTTTCCCAGTTTGACGGCGTCGCCGAGACCAGCACCACCTGGCGCATTTTGGTCTCGAACTCG
>JANOAP010000622.1:0-1877 GCA_031411175.1 Rhodoferax sp.
CCGGTTTGCCACCGTGCCCGAAATCGAAGACCACTTTGGCTGCAAGCCAGGTTACCTGGGCCCCATCGGTTTGCGCAAGCCCGTGAACATCGTGGCTGACCGTGAAGTGGCTGCCATGGCCAACTGGATCTGCGGTGCCAACGAGCCTGACTTCCACATCACCGGCGTGAACTGGGGTCGTGACCTGCCCGAGCCCGATCTGGTGGCCGACCTGCGCAATGTGGTGGCGGGCGACGCCTCGCCCGACGGCAAGGGCGTGCTGGCCATTGAGCGGGGCATTGAGGTAGGCCACGTGTTTTACCTCGGCACCAAATACAGCCAGGCCATGAACGCCACCTTTCTGGGCGAAAACGGCAAGCCCCAGTTCATGGAAATGGGCTGCTACGGCATTGGCATCACGCGCCTGCCTGCGGCGGCCATTGAGCAAAACCACGACGACAAGGGCATCATCTGGCCCGACGCGCTGGCTCCCTTTACCGTAGTGCTGTGTCCCATCAGCCCGGACCGTTTCCCCGAGGTGCAGGCGGCGGCTGACAAGCTCTATGGCGAGCTGCTGGCCGCAGGCGTGGACGTGCTGCTGGACGACCGGGGCGAGCGCCCTGGTGCCATGTTTGCCGACTGGGAACTGATTGGCGTGCCGCACCGCATCACCATTGGAGACCGGGGCCTGAAAGAGGGGCAGGTCGAGTACCAGCACCGGCGCGATGCGCAGTCCACCAAAGTGGCCGTGGTCGAGGTGGCAGGCCTGGTCATGTCCCGGCTCGCTGCATGAGCGTTGCAGACGGTGTGAATGCGGGAATTACCAGAAGAAATGTGCTCCTGCCTTCATTGACAGGGCTTGGGCTGCTATTAATTAATGAGCAATCGCATGCCGGTGGTCAACTGGAAGAGCCGCTGATTGACTCCGTGCGGACCGCATTGAGTTCAGCGGTGGCCAACAATGCGCCGCCTATTCCCGAGTTTGCCGACACTGAGTCACGCCTCAAATACTTACGCTGGCTGAGCAGCATGAGCGACCGCCTGAAGAAAAAGAAGCCCGACTTCACAGTGCGCCGGGAATTCCTGCAAACCATCTGGTACGAGGCCAAGCGCTCCGGGCTGGATGTGGCCTTGGTGATGGGCCTGGTGCAGGTGGAGAGCAACTTCCGCAAGTTCGCAGTGAGCAGCGTGGGTGCTCGCGGCTACATGCAGGTGATGCCGTTCTGGACCCGCGTTCTGGGCGCGGGTGAGACGGTTGACCTGTTTCGCATGCAGACCAACCTGCGCTTTGGCTGCGTCATCCTGCGCCATTACCTGGACCGTGAACGCGGCGACCTGTTTCTGGCCCTGGGGCGCTACAACGGCTCACGCGGCAAGGCTCCGTACCCTGATGCCGTGCTAGGGGCCAAAAGGCAGTGGGAGTTTGCCGCTACTGCATGAAACCGATCTTGCCCTTGCCAACTCCCGCCTTGGGCAGGTCTTGCGTCATCACGTCATCGCGCCGGTCCAGCCGGGCATTGCCAAAGGCCGTCATCAGGGCGCGGCGCATTTCACGTGGCGCCAGCTCGGCCAGTTGATCAATCACGTCATCCTGTGGCTCTGGCGCAAAGCGCTCTCCCCAGCCGTGTTCGCCCAGAATGGATCGGTACAGGTTACGCGCAATCTGGCGCGCGGCCTCGGGGGAGGGTGATTCAATCTCAAACACATTCATGCGGTTCAAAATGGGCTCAGGGATAGCGCGCTCGTCATTGGCCGTCGTGATCCAGATCACCTGGCTGGCATCAATGGCCACCTCGGCAAACTCGTCGGTGAAGTTTTTGGCGGTGTCGTGCTCCAGCAGGCTGTACAGCGCGCCCAGCGGGTCGTACTGCGCGTCGCAGGCCGCCTTGTCAATCTCG
>JANOAP010000623.1:0-4240 GCA_031411175.1 Rhodoferax sp.
AGACGGTCAGGTGATTCATGCCGGGTTCGATCGGCTCAAGGATGATGCCGGGCTGGAGTGGCTGACCGTGGTGGCCATGCCGCGCAGTGACTTCATGGCGGGCGTGACCGAAAACGTCATCCGCACGGCCATTCTGGCGGCGCTGGCAGCCCTGGTCGCGCTTGCCATCGGGCTGCGCATATTGAGCTGGGTGGCTGGCGATTTGAAGCATCTGTCTGAAGCCGCATTGCGCGTGGGTGATGGTCAGCTCGATTTTCCGGTGGGCATCCGTCGGCCGGATGAAATTGGGCAGCTTGCGAAAAGTTTCGAGACCATGCAACAGCGCCTGCAAACCGATGCCCTGACCGGGCTGGCCAACCGCGAAGCCTTCATGCTGCGCCTGCGTGACAAGATTGTTCATGCGTCGCGCGAGCCTGGGCGGGAGCATTTTGCGGTGCTGTTCATTGACTTGAACCGGTTCAAGCAAATCAACGACCAGTTCGGGCATGGGGTAGGCGACAGCGTTTTGATCGAGATCGCCGAGCGGCTGCGGACTACCGTGCGGTCTCGCGACCTGGTGGCCCGGCTGTCCGGGGATGAATTTGTGATTCTTTTGGACAGGGTGCAGGGCGCCGAGAGCCTTGAGCGGGTCAGGCAACAGATCCAGGCGGCGCTGACCGAGCCGCTTGAGGCGCTGGGCCGGGAGCCCAGTGCGCACACCGACTTTGGTGGCTCGGTGGGCGAGGCGCTGTTCCCGGATGATGGCCTGGACGCCGAGACCCTGCTCAAAAGGGCAGACCGCAGGATGTACAGCCAGAAGTTCGCCAGCCGTGGCAAAAGCCAGGACCATCCCCAGAGACGAGTCCATGACACGACACAGAATGCAGCCCGGAGCTGGAAAGGAACCGGGATTTGACCCCCGAAAAACAGGCTTGGTCAGCTATTAGAAATATAGCAAGTCGGGTGGGTTGCCGACCTCATTGCTTGGCTCCCAGCGAGATCGCTGCATTGCGCGACGCCGCCAACACCGCTTCAGCACCGGATGCCGCTTGTGTAGGCCATCCGCCCAGATGTTGCACTGTGATGTTGCACAGCGCGCTGATCCAGTCATGGTTGTCGTTCAGGCAGGGGATGTAGTGAAACTCCTTGCCGCCGGCATGCAGAAATGCCTCGCGGCCTTCCTGGTTGTTTTCTTCCAGCGTCTCCAGGCCGTCGCAGTTAAAGCCGGGGCAAATCACATCGACCCGCCGCACGCCGGATTGGCCCAGGGCGATCAGTGTGGGTTCGGTATAGGGCTCCAGCCACTTGGCGCGGCCCAGGCGCGACTGGAAGCTGATCTTGAACTGGTCTTTGGTCAGGCCCAAGGCCTCGGCCAGCAGTCGCGCCGTCTTCATGCACTCGCAGTGGTAGGGGTCGCCCAGGTGCAGGGTGCGCTCGGGCACGCCGTGAAAGCTCATCACGAGTTGGTCAGGTTTGCCATGGGCCAGCCAGTGCTTGCGCACGCTGGCCGCCAGCGCGGCGATGTAGCCGGGGTCGTCGTGGTAATGGTTCACAAAGCGCAGCTCGGGAATCAGCCGCGTGCGTGCAGCCCACGTGTACACCGCATCAAAAATGCTGGCCGTGGTGGTGGCCGAATACTGGGGGTAGGCCGGCAAAATAAGCACACGGCTCACGCCCTGGGCCTTGAGCATGTCAAGCTGTGACGCGATCGAGGTGCTGCCATAGCGCATGGCGTAATACACCTTGACCTGATGGCCGCGTTGCCCCAGCCAGCCTTGCAGTAGCTTGGCCTGTTTTTCGGTCCACACCTTGAGCGGTGAGCCCTCGGGCGTCCAGATCGTGGCGTACTTGGCTGCGGACTTGGCCGGGCGCACCCGCAGAATAATGCCGTGCAATATCAGCAGCCACAGCAGGCGCGGGATCTCCACCACGCGGTGGTCGCCCAGAAACTCTGCCAGGAACCTTCGCACAGCCGGTGTCGTGGGGGCGTCCGGTGTGCCCAGGTTGCAAAACAACACAGCCGTTTTGGGTGTCTGGCCATGAGAGAAGGAGGGTTCTGGGGCGAAGGGGGAACTGAAAAGAGAGGGCATGCGCTATTCTCCCGCAGTTATATCGAGTTGACTGAACAGGCATTTTTCAAACGGGCGCACATGCTGGATATTTCAAAAATAAGGGCCATCACCCTGGACCTGGATGACACCCTGTGGCCGATCTGGCCCACCATCGAGCGGGCTGAAAAGGCCTTGAGCACCTGGCTCAATGAGCATGCGCCCGTGACCGCTGCAGTGTTTGGCAACCCCCAGGCCCGGCTCAGGTTGCGAGAGCAGGTGGTGCGCGCCCGGCCTGATCTGGGTCACGACATGAGCGCGCTGCGGCGCGAGGTCATTCGCCAGGGGCTGCACGAGTCGAATGAAGACACCCGGCTTGCCGAAGACGCGTTTGAAGTTTTCTTTGACCACCGCATGAAGGTGGATCTGTTTGCCGATGTGCTGCCGTCACTGGAATTTCTGGCGCAGCGGTTTCCGGTGGTGGCACTGTCCAACGGCAATGCGGATGTGGGGCGTGTCGGCATTGGCGCGCATTTTCACGCCAGCATCAGTGCCCACGAGTTTGGCGTGGGCAAGCCTGACCCGCGCATTTTTGTGGCGGCCGCGTCAGCGGCAGGTGTGCTGGCCCATGAAGTGCTGCACATTGGAGATGACGCAGCGCTGGACGTGATTGGCGGGCTCAACGCGGGCATGCAAACCGTGTGGGTGAACCGTGCGAATCATGATTGGCGAAACGACTGGCCGGCTGACGTGCCGCATGATGCAAGGCCCCACGTCACCGTGGCCGACCTGGGACAACTGTGCGCCCTGCTGGCCCAGGTGCCTCCGGCTTCGCACGCCCGTAGTAAACGCAAACCTGGTTGAGGTGCTTTTTGAGGTTCAGGGGGTGACCTCAAGTTTTCAGGCTGTCGCTGCTTCTGCCGCCGCCAGGCCGCTTCGCACTGCACCTTCCAGCGTGGCCGGGTAGGGGCCATCCACGTAGTCACCGCAGGCCAGCAACCCCGGCGCGATGTGCATGGGCGGGCGCACCAGACCAGGCGTGCAGGCAAAGGTGGCACGCTTCTCCACGATGGTTTGCACGGCTTGCAGATCAAAACCCAATTGGCCGTGCGCCTGTGCCAGCACCTGGGCCTGCACAAGCTCGCGCTCATCGGTGCTGGCGCTGACCACAAAGGCCAATAGCCCGGGTGGACCGCCCAACTGGCTGCGGTCAAACACAAACTGCGCGGGTGCGCCGCGCTGGCTGCGCAGGGTGAGCATGGGGTGGGGCAGGGAAGCGGTGGGGCTCCAGGCGTAGACCGTGGTGATGCCTTCGAAACGAAGTGCCGCCGTGGTGTGCACCCAATCGCTGATCTTGGTTGCTACTGTTTCTGTAGCTGTCGAAGAACATTCGGAGAGGGCTGCGGCCGAATTTGATGCAGAAGTTGCGAGTATGACGGCATCGAAAGGCTCGCCGTTGACCTGCCAGCGATCTCGCTCGCCCGCCCCGCCTGGCGCAGCCGTGTACAGGCGCTCAACCCGCGTCGCCAGCCGCACCTGGCCGCCACGTTGCTCAATCCAGTTCGCTGCGGCCTGGGGGAACAGCGCCGCCAGGTCAATGCGTGGCAACAAAAGGTTTGAGCTTCCTTTAGCTCCCAGCAGTGAGTCGTGCATCACTCGCAAAAAGACCTCAGCGCTGGCGCGGTCGGCAGGCGTGTTCAGGGCAGACACGCACAGGGGCTCTATCAGCCCAGCCATCACACGGGGGCTCACGCGATGGCAGAGTTGTGTGACCGATTGCGAACGAGGGCAAGTGAACCCCGTCAACTGCCAGCCCGTGGCCGCCCGCAGCAGTGACATCTTGTCGCCCAGGCTCCAGCCGCGCGCGCCCAGGATGCCAGCGAGTGCATCCAGCGGCGCGGGCCAGTTCGGGAACTGCATGCCCAGGCCATCCGGAAATTTCAGCGTGAGGGGCAGGCGAAGCAGCGTGGCTTCAGGACTCACACCCACCAGCCGCATCAGCCGCAAGGTGTCGGTGTAGGCCCCAATCAGGATGTGCTGGCCGTTGTCCAGCGTGACAGGGCTGCCATCCGGCAGCTTGCCATTGACGGCCCTGGCCCTTCCACCGAGGGCGCGGGAGGCTTCAAAAACGGTAGCAATATGGCCCGCTTGCGTGACCCGCACGGCCGCCGCCATGCCCGCCCAGCCTGCGCCGATGATGGCGATGTTCATGG
>JANOAP010000624.1:0-11072 GCA_031411175.1 Rhodoferax sp.
GGGCAAAGGGCACGATGATACGCACGGGACGGTTGGGGTAAACATCGTCCTGCGCCCAACCACCTCGCCAGGACAGAATGCCCGGCAGTGCGAGCGATGCAGCGCACAACTTTCTGCGATTGAATGCCATAGGCTTGTCTCACTTGCTTTTTGTTGTGGGGTCAAATCGGGACGTCAATATCGAGCAGTGGTGCATGCTGTTGCGCGCCATAGACATCCATATCACCGACGGCTCCTGACGGAATCCTGCGCGGGATGGTGGCTTTCCAGGCCAGTGCGGGAGGGTACTCGGTGAACTGCACCGCAGTCTGCGGCACGTTGTAAAGACGGGCAATCAGCTCGGGCGTGATGACGCCGGAGGCGCGCACCCGCTCGAACAGCTTGGCATCGTCGAACATGATGTCCAGCGTGATGTGGAACGGCCCGGCATTCTTGCTCTTGCAGGCCTTGGCGATGCTACTGAGGCGGGTCATGCGGACACTCCAACTTGCTCGTATTCGATGGGGAACATGCACAGCGGGTCGTCGATTTCGATGACATGCTGCAGGATGAATTCGTAAATCGCACCACGCTCGATATCTGACGGCGAAAACGGAAAAGCCATGTTGCCCTCACGGCACATGCGGCCAGGGAAGTCGGAATGCAGCAGCGTGACGCGCGCCAGCGAGAGCGCGGCATTGGCGATCTCCTGCGTCTTGGCCACCACCTCGGCAATGATGGCCAGTTCAATCGGTTTCACGTCGCGGGCCGGTTCCCAGGCCCCCATGACACCATCGCGGCCATAGACGCGCACTACCAGCTGGTAGTCCTCGGGCGAGATGCCCAAAGCGCTGACCTTAGTGGCCGTAGACGTGCGGACGAAGTCCATGAAACTGTCAATCTGCGCTATCAGCCCCGGGTCACGCGTCGCGGCAATGGCGATGGCGCTGAAGCCGACGCGGCGAACGCCTTCGAGCTTGATCGTGTACGGCATCGGCTTCCATGCCATGCCAGTCACCCGCACCACACGGTCTGTCACCGCGTCAATGCTGCAATGGGTGGAGTCCACGATGCCACCTGGCTCGTAGCGGATCACCGGGCTGGCATTCTCATGCAGTGCCTGCACGGCGACAGACATCGGTGTGCAGCGCAGTTCCGGGTTGAGGGGTTCGGCCTCGATGAAGTCTTCACCCACCGTCACCAGCAGGCAATCGTGTTTTTTTGGGATGGCCGCGTTGCAGGCGCATTCGAGCATCTTGCCCGCGTACCAGGCCGGGGCGGGCGGCAGGCCGTGGTGCATGGCCAGCGCCACCCAGGGCGCAGGGTCGGTGCCCCGGCCACCCAGGATCACCTGGGCACCGGCCGCCAGCGCCGCGCGATAGGGCTCGGGGCCCATCATGCCGACGATGCGCTCTGCACCGGCGATGTCCTCAGGTCGAATCTCAGGCGCGTTGCCCAGGGCGCGCACCTTGCCCGCCTTCAGTTGCTCCAGCAGGAACGGCTTGTCCTGCTCGGCATGGATCAGGGCCATCTTGAAACTCAAGGCATGCTCGCGTGCAATTTCGCGGATGATGTCGGCGCAGACCTGCAAGTGCGGCTCGCCACCCGCACCGCCGCAGGTTCCAACCATCATCGGTATGCCATTTTTGATGGCACCGCGCAGCAGCAGCGACAGGTCGCGCTTCATGGCCAGGCGCGAGTTCAGCGTCTTGCCTGAGCCGAGGTAGTGCGGACCGGGGTCTGAGCTGCCACCGTCCACACCGATCATGTGCGGCTTGCGTTCCAGCGCAGCATTCAGCGAGGCTTCGGGGAAGCCGTAGCCCAGGATGCCGCTCGCAGACATCATCCGCACGGTCTTCTCCGCCATCATGCGCCCCGCTTCCAGTCGCCCGCCCGGGGGCGGCGAATGCCCAGGGTCTCACGCAGCGTGTTGCCGGTGTATTCCTTGCGGAACAGGCCTCGCCGCTGCAGCTCGGGCACGACCAGACGGACGATGTCTTCATAGGTACCGGGTACGGTGGTGCCCGACAGCACAAAGCCGTCACAAGCGGTCTTGAACCACTCTTCCATCTGGTCGGCCACCTGGGTGGCGGTGCCGACGAAACAGGGGCCATCGTCCAAGGTGCCACGGCCCGATGCTTCGACAAAATCCCGCACCGATGGGTTCTTCTTGCCGCTGATCTGAATGACCTTGTCGCGCAGGCTCTGCCACGACATGGCGGCCAATTCCGCATCGGTAAACGGTTGCTCATAAGGGCGGCCGGAGAAGTCAATGTTGAGCGTCTCGCCCATCATGGTCAGGCCGTCAATGGGGCGTGACAGGCTGGCGATGAGATCACGTTTTTCCCGGGCAATGCTCTCGGTCTCGCCCACGATGATCTTGAGCTCGGGTGCCACCCGCACGTCGTCCGGGTTCCGCCCCGCATTGGCGATGCCGTCCTTGAAGGCCTTGTACTGCTTGCAGCCGTTCTCCAGCGTCGGGTACTTGGCGAACACCAGTTCGGCCCAGCGCGCGGCGAAGGCCAGACCCCGACCGCTCTGACCCGCCTGCAGGATCACCGGATGTCCCTGGGGTGAGCGCGGGACAGGCAGCGGACCGCGCGACTTGAAGTACTTGCCGACATGGTCCAGGCGATGCACCTTGTCGGGGTCCGCAAAGTAGCCTTCGGCTTTGTCGGCCACGATGGCGTCGTCTTCCCAGGTGTCCCAGTGACCCATGACGACTTCCAGGAACTCGTCGGCCCGGTCGTAGCGCAGGTCATGCTCCAAATGGTCCTCATAGCCGAAGTTGGCGGCCTCCGAGTCGTTCATCGAGGTCACCACGTTCCAGGCCACACGGCCCTGGGTCATCAGGTCGAGGGTGGCGTACAGGCGCGCCACGTGGAAGGGCTCGTAGTACGTCGTGGAGTAGGTCGCGCCCAATCCAAGCTTGGTGGTCGCCATGGCCATGGCCATCAGCACCGAGGTCGGCTCCAGTTTGAAGGCACGCACGCCGTACTTCACGGTGTCGCGGTGGCTGTTGCCATAGATGTCGGGAATGGCCAACCGGTCGTCGAAGAAGGCCATGTCGAACTTGCCTTCCTCCAGGGTGCGCGCCACGCGCTGGTAGTACTCTGGACTCAGGTAGTCCGTCATGCTGGACGGGTGGCGCCAGGAACCGGCGTAGTTGCTACAGTTCTGGGCCTGCATGAAGGCGATCAGAGTCATCTGGCGAGGGGTATTTTGCATAGAGCTGCTTTCCTTTGTTCGGTGTAATGCGCCGCTATGGGCACAGGACAAAGTATTTGCGCAACGGTACGAAACGGCAATGTCTGGTTCGTGATGAACCTATAGCTGGCGCAAATATATATACGCCATGACCGTGTCCCTGGTCATTCATTACCCGCGCATATAAATTCATTGATTCTGAGGATTTGTTTTGGTGAGGGCTCAGTTCCTACACTGTGTTCATGCTTTTCACGCCAACCATCACTTACCGGGAGATAACCTCATGAACTTCGACAGCAAACAACTGCGCCAGGTACTCGGTGCCTTCCCCACCGGCGTGACGGTCGTGACCACGATCGACGAAGCGGGCACACCGTATGGCGTAACTGCTAACTCGTTCAGCTCGGTGTCGCTTGATCCACCGCTGATCTTATGGAGCCAGTCGATGAAATCCAGCAGCCACGCCGCGTTCCGCGATGCAGAGCGCTTTGTCGTCAACATCATGGCCGACGACCAGGTGCACGTGGCGAACCAGTTCGCCAAGTCCGGCGTCGACAAGTTCAGCGGCGTGGCCGTGCACCCAGGTCTGGGCGGCGTGCCGGTCATTGATGGCAGTGCGGCCCACCTGGAGTGTGTGAAGGTGGCGACCTACCCGGGCGGTGACCACGTTGTGTTTATTGGTCGCGTGGAGCAGATGAGCCGCTCCCCGCGCAGCTCGCTGGCCTTTGGCAACGGGCGCTACATGGTCACCTTCGCGCACGATCTCGGCGGGCAGGTGGGTAACCCCGAAGGTTTCACCACCTTGCCGGCGCTTGAAGCGGTGCGGCTGGTCAGCGCGGCCCTGCCCCAAGTGTGCGAGGAGATCGGCCAGCACACCGTAGGCCTGGCTGTCTGGGGCAGCCACGGGCCAACCATCGTGCGCTGGGAGCCCTCTCGCGATCCGGTCAGCCCTTATTTGCAGACCGGCGTGGTCGTGAGCCTGACCCAATCTGCAACCGGTCTGGCGTTTTCCGCGTTCATGGACCCGGGTGTCACGGCACCTGCCGTTGAGCGCGAGCTCCAGGCGCGCGCCGCAGCTGGCGGTCCGGACAGCGGTCGCTTCGCCGAACGCGTAGCCGATACCCGGCAGCACGGCTTGGCCCGTGCCATTGGCCAGACACCTTCAGAGCGGCACCAGGTTACCGTCAACGCATTCAGCGCACCAGTCTTCGATGCGAGCGGGCAGATGGTGCTGGCGCTGTCAACAACCTGCCGCGCCGAAGCGCTTGAGCCCGCCTGGGATGGCTCGGTGCCAACCGCGCTGCTACGCGCCGCACAAAACCTGTCGGCCCGCCTTGGCCACAGGCCATCGTCACCGAACTGACACCATCACACATAAAGGAGACCCCGTGATCAAGAAGCACCTGCTTTACATCGATGGCAAGTACGTAGCCCCGCAGAGTGGCCGCATGCTGCCCAGCATCAACCCCTACACGAGCAAAGTCTGGGCCGAAATCTCCGATGCCAACACCGCTGACGTAGACGCTGCGGTGGCGGCAGCCGGGCGAGCCTACCGCGAGACCTGGAGCAAGACCCCGGGCATCGCGCGCGCTGCAATGATGCACAAACTCGCGACCCTGATCGAGAATTCAGCGGAGCGCATGTCCATCATCGAAAGCACTGACAACGGCAAAATCGTGCGCGAGACACAGCCTCAAATGAAATGGGTGGGGAGACAACTGCGCTTTTTTGCAGGCTACGCCGACAAGTTGTTTGGCCAGCATATCCCGCTGGACCAGCCCGACACGCTGGACTACCTTGTGCATGAGCCGTATGGCGTCGTCGCGCTCATCACCGCCTGGAATTCACCACTTGCCTTGCTTGCGAACAAGCTGGCACCTGCGCTGGCGGCGGGCAACTGCGTGGTGGTCAAGCCCTCGGAACACGCGTCGGTCTCGACACTCGAATTTGCAGCACTGGTTGAGGAGGCGGGCTTCCCCCCGGGCGTCTTCAACGTGATCACCGGTGGTGCCGAAGCGGGTCGCGCACTGGTCGACGCACCGGGCGTTGCCCGCGTGAGCTTCACGGGCAGCCCGGGTGTTGGCCGCGAGATTGCGGCGGCGGCAGGCCGTCGGCTTGTGCCCGTCACGCTGGAGTTGGGCGGCAAATCGCCGAACATCATTTTCGATGACGCCGACATCGGCAAGGCAGTCATTGGCGCGCTGGCAGGAATCTTCGGTGCTACCGGGCAGACCTGCGTGGCGGGCTCGCGCCTTCTGGTGCAGCGTGGGGTGTACGAGGAGGTGGTTCTGCGCGTGTCGGATCGCGCGGCCAAAATCCGCATGGGTGACCCGCTCGACCCCGCCACCGAAATGGGCACGGTTGCCAACGAGCCCCAGTTCCGGCGTATTCTGGACGCCATCGACAGCGCCAAGGCTTCGGGCGCGCGGCTGGTCACCGGTGGCAGGCGAGCCAGCGGCCCGCGACTCGAAGGTGGTTATTTTGTCGAACCCACCGTGTTCGCCGACGTGGGCAACCAGAGCCACCTCGCGCAGGAGGAAATCTTCGGACCCGTTTTGGCAGCGATTCCATTCGACACCGAGGCCGAGGCCATCGCCATGGCCAACGACAGCCGTTATGGCCTCGCGGCAGGCATCTGGTCCCGAGACATTGGCCGTGTGATGCGCGTCAGCCGTGCACTCCAGGCGGGCAGCATCTGGGTTAACACCTACCGAGCGGTGGCAGCCCAGGCGCCCTTCGGCGGCTTCAAGGAATCAGGCATTGGCCGCGAGCGTGGCGAAGCCGGTCTGCGCGAATACCTGACAACCAAGAACGTGATGATAGATTTCTCGGACGCAGAACGCGATCCGTTTGCTATCAGAAGCTGATCGACCGACCCACTTTCACCCTCACTTTCATCCCCTCGAGCGCAGCGCCAAGGGGCATGAAAGCCATTTCACGTTAACCAGGAAAAAACTATGTCTCAATCTTCAAGCGTGGGGCGGCCAACGGGCAAAAGCCCTGAGGGTCAACCCACTGTCGGCCGCCGGGCCGTTCTGTTCGCGGGCGCTGGTGCCGCCATGGGAGGAGCCGCGCCTTTGGCCAGGGCCCAGGACTACCCTTTGCGTGCGATCAAGCTGGTGGTGCCGTTTCCGCCGGGCGGTTCAGTAGACACTGTGGCACGCGCACTGGCACCCCAGTTGCAACTGCAGCTGAACCAGCCCGTAGTTATCGAGAACCGTGCTGGTGCCAACAGCGTACTCGGCGCCCAGTCTGTAAAGCGGGCACCGGCCGACGGCTACACCGTGCTGCTCAATGCATCACTGCAGGTGGTCAATCCGCTGATCATGTCCAACACGACCTACGACACCGAAAAAGACTTCGCGCCTGTCACCTACCTCGGCTCGCTGCCGCAACTGGTCATCGTCTCTGCCAACAGCCCCTACACCACCTTGCAGAGCTTGCTGGCAGACGCGCGAAAACGACCGGGCGAAGTGCAGTGGGCCACAGCAGCTTACGGTGCAGCCGGCCACCTGGCCGCCGAGCTGCTCAAGGTTCGTGCCAAAGTGGACATGCCCATCGTTCCCTATAAAGGCGGTGGCCCGGCGCTGAACGACCTGATCGGCATGCACGTGGCTGCCATGATCGAACCCATGGCCTCCGCCTATCCGCAGGTCAAGGGCGGGCGTCTGCGGGCCTTGGCCATCACCAGCGCGAAGCGCCTGCCGAGCCTGCCCGACCTGCCCACCGTGGCAGAAAGCGGGTTCCCAGGGTTCGACATGCCAAGCTGGTACGGCCTCTGGACCCCTGCGGGCGCGCCACGCGAGATCATCGACCGGCTCAACACCGAGATCAAGGCGGCGATGCAGGTGCCCTCAGTGGCATCAAAACTGGCTTCCATGTTCTTTCACAGCGTGGTGTCTACGCCCACCGAGTTCTCGGCGTTCATCAGTCGCGAAGTGGAAACCTACAAAGAACTGGTCGCGGTCGCCAAGATCAGGGTCACCGATTAATCACCCACCCAACCCACCCAAGCTCAAGAAAGCAATGAAATGACCACCCTTCAGAAAATCGGATTCGTTGGCCTCGGCGTGATGGGCGAACCCATGTGCGCCAACCTCGTGCGCAAGTCCGGCCAGCCTGTGCATGTGTTCGACCAGTCGCCACAGGCCATTGCACGCGTCGTCGAGAAGGGCGGCTTGGCGGAAGCATCCCTGGAAGCGCTGGCCAGCAAGGTTGACGTGGTCTTCCTTTCGCTGCCCTCGATCGTGCAAGTCGAGTCGGTGTGTGCGAGCCTGATGCTAGCCTCGCCAGCACCAAAGATGATCGTGGACATGAGCACCAGCGACGTGGCCCGGACGCGGGCACTGGCCGAGAAGCTGAAAGCAGTCGGCATTGATTACGTTGACGCGCCGGTCGCCCGCACCAAAGAAGCAGCGGTGCAAGGCACTTTGTTCATCACCGTGGGTGGCAGCGCCGAGCAGATGGAAACTGTGCGGCCATTCCTGGCGTGCATGGGCAGCGACGTACTGCACTGCGGCGGCACAGGCTGTGGCCAGATGGTGAAGATCCTGAACAACATCATGGTCTTCATGACGGTGAATGCGCTGTCGGAGGTGCTGACGATTGGTCGCCGTTCGGGCATGGATGGCCTGGAACTGTTCAAGGCGCTTTCGCAGGGCTCCGCGGACAGCTTTGCGCTGAGGAACCACGGCATGAAGTCGCTGATTCCAGACTCCTTTCCGGAAAAAGTGTTCCCGGTGGACTACGCGATCAAGGACGCTTCCCTCGCACTGGCACTGGCGGACCAGGCCGGCTTCGAGCCCCACATTGCCAAGTACACCCACGATCTGCTGTGCAAGACCAAGGAGGCTGGTTTTTCGCAGAACTACCATCCCGCGCTGATCCAGCTCGTGGATGGGCGTGTGAAATACTGACCCGCATAGTCCCCGGATCGCTCCGATCTCCACGAACACAGTATCCAATGCAATGGTCTGCCCTACGCGAGCAAGCGGGGGTGCAGATCTGGTTGCCCCAGGTTATCTGCCTCGGGTCCAGGTCTTCACTCGCAGAGCGCGCGGATTGAGGGCGGAATCGGCACCGCCTGAATGGCAATGTCGCTGCCTGCCCTGCGCTTGGCAAAAATACGGATTTCATCGCATTCCAGAATAAGCGTGTCGTCGCGCATCACCCTGTAGCGCTGCACAAAACTCTTCTCGCGCCATTCGACCACCGAGGCATGGATGTTCAACACATCACCATAGCTGGCGATGTTCACGAACTTGGCGTGGGTGTCTACCAGCGGTGTGCCGATGACACCCAGAGTTTTCTCGGTTTCAGTCCAGGACGGCACGCCACAGGTCACAAAATAGTTGCGACTGGCGGCATCCAGCCAGCGGAAAAAATTGGGAAACCAGACGATGCGGGCCGGGTCGCAGTCGCCAAATTCGACGCGAACAGTGTGAACAACCGTTTTAGTCACCAATGATCTTCCGTTCTCTAATCAGCGCGCCAAAGCGCTTCGAGTCGTCACTGGCCTTGGCCCCAAACTCTTGAGGTGACAGTGGCAAGACTTCGCCACCCAGCGCTGCAATTTTGTCCTTCACTGACTGGGTTGCCAGAATGCGGTTGATGTCACGGTTAAGCCGTGCGATCACGTCGCCGGGTGTGCCAGCGGGCGCGTAAAAACCAAAAACGCTGTCGGCATCAAAGCCTTTGAGCCCTGCCTCATCCAGGGTAGGAACATCCGGAAAAAGTGCCGACCGTTTAGGGCTGCCAACGGCCAGCATCTTGAGTCGACCCGCCCGCACATGGTTCAGGCCGATGCCCGGGTCAAACATGAAATCAATCTGGCCAGCCAGCAAATCCTGCATGGCCGGCGCGGCGCCACGATAGGGAATGTGGGTGGCAAAAGTGCCCGACTGCACCTTCATCATTTCCGCTGCCAGGTGGGGCGAGCTGCCACTGCCAGGCGTGCCAAAGCTCAACCGGCCCGGATTGGCCTTCAGGTACGCCAGAAAATCTTTCACATTGGTGGCAGATACTTTGACCGGGTTGACCTCCAGGAACACCAGCACGCGCGCGGCAGATGCCACGGGAACAATGTCTTTGGTGGGGTCAAATGGCATCCTGGCATAGAGGTGGGGGTTGATGGACACGGTGCCGCCAGAACTCATGAGTAAGGTGTAGCCGTCTGCAGGCGACTTCGCAACCGCGTCCCCACCGATGTTGCCACCTGCTCCCGCGCGGTTTTCTACCACCACCGGTTGCCCCAGTGCTTCCTGCAGGGGTTGCGCAATGATGCGCGCGATCTGGTCCGCAGCACCACCCGGCGGGAAGCTCACAATGACCTTGACCGGTTTGACAGGCCAGCTCGCCGTGCTTTGCGCCAGCACGGAAACCGTGACAAAGAGCGAAGCGGTGACCGCACCCGCCAGGCGGGCCAGATAACGGTTTGCAGTGAGCGTAAATTTCATGTTTGTCTCCGGCTATTTCTGTGGGTATTGTCGGCGCGTTTGGAGTGCCGTGGCGGTGATCCCCCGGCACACAGCAAGTCATCAGATTTTGACAATGGGCCGACCCGGTGGTGTTTTCACCCAGCGAATCGGCTGGGCTTTCACCGGTCGGGCTGGTGCGCCGTGTTGCACCAGCGCCTGGTCAAGTGCCTTACCGGCTTCGTCGGACAACGCAGCCGTTCGTGCTGCTGCAATGGCCTTCGCGCGCGCGTCGTCGGAAGTGAGAGACGCCGCTTTGGCCAAGTGGTCAATCACATGCAGCAAGTTGTCTTTGGCACGTTCGTTGGTAGCGCCGTAGCCTTTGATGAGGCGACCGCACAGCGCGAGTTCATGGCCCAGCTGCCAGTTGGTTTTGGTGCCCGTCACCACGGCTTCCAGCCAGCGGTCAATCATGGCCTGTTCGTGGGCAAAGCGGCTGCCGCGCACGCGCAACCATTTCAGGCTGGCCAGGCCGCGCAACGACAGCATGCCGAAGACCGAATGCGTGCCGACCTTGAGCGGCAGCGCCCACGGCAATTTGCCGCGTGCCACCCGGCGCTTGTCCCAGTTCAGCACCGCAGTGGCCATGCCTGCGGGCAGCAAGGCTGCAAACTCGGGCGCACCGGGTTTGAAGTGGTCATACACCTGCAGCAAGTCATCTGGTTTGGACTTGACCTCGCCCTGCACGCGCTCCCAGCGGCTGGCGCGGCTTTTCAGGTCGGCCACGCGCACGATGTCGTCAAACGCCATCCACAGCGCCAGCCAGCGAACCATCTCGCGCGTGGTGGCAAAGCCGTTCGCGCCCGCCGGGTCAGCCAGGCGCTCGGCTGCCAGCACGAGTTTGAGCCGGTCAATGTAGCGGCTGGCGTAATCCACGCCCTGGTACTCCACCATGCGGGCGTGGCCCAGGGCGAGTAAATCATGAACGCTGGGGGGAAAATAAGATGCCAAATCGGCCTCTAGCCCCCGTGCAATGGGCTTGACCAGCTCTGTATTTAATAGCGTTTCCTCGATGAGACGAATTTGAGACCGCTGCTGACTCACCGCGTCAAAGCCCAGCGAGAAGCCGCGCAAGCTGGCCGCCGCGTTGCTGCCACCCTCACCCATGACGGCTTCATAGTCGGTGCGTGCAAACGGCAGCACGCCGCTGCCTGCAATGCAGCCCAGCATGGTGGCACTGACCACCGTGCCCGCCGTCCGGGTGAGTGCAGCCATGTCAATGACATGATGCGCCCGGCTGTTTTCACGCACCAGTTGCAGCAGCCCGGCCTCCTGCCGGCGGCCATCGCCCATTTCCATTTTCTCCATGGTGGTGAGCGCCCGCGCGGATGAGGTGACGATGAGGGTGTGCTGACTTGAAGGCAAGCCGTTGCTGATTTGCCGTGCTGTTTCCAACAGTTCGCTAGACACCAG
>JANOAP010000625.1:0-15011 GCA_031411175.1 Rhodoferax sp.
GCAGCGTGTTGCTGAGCTTGAGCAGCTCGGCAATCTGCGCCACCAGGCCAGTGATGATGGTGTATGACTCAATCGCCTCGGGTGCCACGCTGTCAATCATGGTGCGCACATTGCGCAGGGAGTAACCGATATTGCGCAGACGCACATAGGGGTCATCGGTGGGCGGCGACAACTCCACCTGAATGATGCCGATCTTGTTACCGGCTGTCTTCTCGCCCTCCCGCCGCAAATTGACCGGCATCTGGATGGTGATGGGGCGTTTGAGCTCAACACCCTGGTCGCTCAGGTAGCGGCGCAGGGCACCGTCCAGACAGGTCAGTGCGACGTGGTTGATGGTTGACCGGGTGCGCTCCCGGATTCGGTTGACGCGCGCCAGGGGAACGCCTACGGCCGTGAATTGCCGCCCCGGCGTCACCTGCCCGGTTAGCGGTGTTTTGGCGCTCGACACAAACGGCAATGCAATGGCATTTTTGGTGAGCTTGACACTTTCCAGAAACAGCATGGCGGCCAGGCGGCCAATGCCCAGAAATCGCAGACTGGTCCCGCCCAGTTCTTTCCATGCGGACTGCATCAGCTCCTGCGCGACCTTCTTGCGCTTGAGGCTGTGGCCGCCGTGTTTGAGTGTCCAAACCGGGGTGATGTCCTGCTCATCCGCGGATTCTGACAGCCCTTCAGCCGTCCAGCGCGCCATGGTCACGCCGTCGGCATAGGCATGGTGCATCTTCTGGTACAGGGCGAACCGGCCCGCACTCCCCTTGACGCCGGGCTCGGCCGCGAGGCCGTCAATGATGTGTACCTCCCACAGCGGGCGGGAGCGGTCCAGCATGGGCACGTGCAGCCGGGAAACAAAGTCATACAGCGCCTGGCGATCGTTGTCGCCCTTGGGCAGCTTGTGATAGAAAACATGCTGCGCCAGGTTGACCGACGGCGCGTCTTCCCAATGCGGCATGGCGCTCAACGAGAAGTTGATGACGCGGTTGAACGGCGGCTTGACGTCGGTGAACGTCAGATAATCCCGGTGGAGGTTTTTGGCGAAGGCTGCCGACTTGGGCGGCGGCTGGCAAATCAGCAGGCCCGCCACGTGTTTGGGGCTGGCCTCGGTTTCCGCAATGAAAAACCCCAGGTCCAGCAAAGACAGCTTGCTCATGGTGCTCCGTTCATGATTCGTTCTCAGGAGCCCCATTTTGCGTTAGCCAACGGCCCATGCGTCAGGCGGGAATACCCTGTTCGTGGACTCGACCTTCAGCGGCCTTCAGATCAAGCCGCGCACCACCTCCATCGCCTGTTCAACCCGCTCAACCGCGTGAATGGTTAAACCTTCAATCGGCTTTTTGGGCGCATTGGCCTTGGGCACCACCGCCACGCTAAAGCCCAGCTTGGCGGCTTCTTTCAGGCGCTCCTGGCCGCGCGGTGCGGGGCGCACTTCACCGGCCAGGCCCACCTCGCCAAAAGCAATAAAGCCCTTGGGCAGGGGCTTGCCACGCAGGCTGGAGGTGATGGCCAGCATCACAGCCAGGTCGGCCGCCGGCTCGCTGATGCGCACGCCTCCTACTGCGTTGACAAACACGTCCTGATCCATGCAGGCCACGCCTGCGTGCCGGTGCAGCACGGCCAGCAACATGGCCAGGCGGTCTTTGTCCAGGCCGACCGACAGCCGTCGGGGCGACGGCCCGCCGCTGTCTACCAACGCCTGGATTTCGACCAGCATGGGGCGGGTGCCTTCCAGCGTGACCATCACGCAACTGCCGGGCACGGGCTCGCTGTGCTGGCTCAAAAAAATGGCGCTGGGGTTACTCACGCCTTTGAGGCCTCTTTCGGTCATGGCAAACACGCCAATTTCATTGACCGCCCCAAACCGGTTCTTGATGGCGCGCACCAGCCGGAAACTGCTGTGGGTATCGCCTTCAAAATAGAGCACGGTATCCACCATATGCTCCAGCACACGGGGCCCCGCCAGCGCGCCTTCTTTGGTCACGTGGCCGACCAGCACAATGCACACACCGCTGGCCTTGGCTGCCCGCGTGAGGTGGGCGGCGCACTCACGCACCTGGGCGACCGAGCCCGGCGCTGAGGTGAGTTGCTCGGAGTAAACCGTCTGGATGGAGTCAATCACCGCAATGTCGGGCCGGGTGGCATCCAGCGTGGCCAGGATTTTCTCAAGCTGGATCTCGGCCAGCACCTTCACCTGCGAGTTGTCCAGCCCCAAACGCCGTGCACGCAGCGCCACCTGGGCGCCGCTTTCTTCACCAGTCACGTAGAGTGTTTTTTGCCCGCTGCGCTGCAATGAGTCCAGCGCCTGCAGCAGCAGGGTAGATTTGCCAATTCCGGGGTCGCCGCCAATCAACACCACACCGCCCTCCACCATGCCGCCGCCCAGCACGCGGTCCAGTTCCTCATGGCCCGTGGGCGTGCGCGCCATGTCAGTGGCTTCTATGTCACCCAGGGTGGCAATTTCGGTCGTTTTGGCCAGTGAGGCAAAGCGGTTTTTGGAAATCGAGGCGCTCTCGGCCACCGATTCGATCAAGGTGTTCCAGGCACCGCAAGCCGGGCATTTGCCCAGCCACTTGGGACTGGTGCCGCCGCATTCGTTGCAGGTATAGACGGTTTTTTCTTTGGCCATGCCTGCATGTTACTGGATAAACACACAGTAGTTGGGTTTTGGGCCACCGCTTGGGCCACGGGCATGCGCTTGCTTCAAGCCGTCACGCAGGCTCCATCTGCAATACCAGTGCAGGCTGCTGTTTGTGCTGGGGCGCTTTGGCCGGGGCTTTCGCAGCCACGGTGATGGTTGACGGCTTCAGGGCGTAGACGATGGCACGCCGATGCGCCTGGGTGCTGAACACACCGCAGGCGTCAAGCGTGACGTCACGCGGGTCGTTGTCCAGCGTGATCCAGACGGCCCCCTCGACGCAGGCAATGCGCACGTTGGCAGCGTCCGGCACGCTGAACATGGCCTGGCGTTGCAGATTGAGGCTGAAAGCGGGGGTGCCAGCATTCATTTCTGGGCAGATCGTGGTGTTCATAAAGAGTCCTTTCACATTCATGGTGAGAATGAATATACTGATCCTGGCTTGAAGATTCAAACGGTGATTCAGAATTCATTGCATGCGCTGAAGGAATGCGAAAATGCCCCAAAACCTTGCCGTCGCGCGTCACGATCTGCCCCGGCTCGACCTGCTGCGCAGCTTTGAAGCCGCCGCGCGGCATCTGAGTTTCACGCTGGCAGCACACGAGCTTTTTCTGACCCAATCGGCGGTCAGCCGCCAGATTCAGCAGATTGAAACCGGGCTGGGTGTGCCGCTGTTTGAACGCCATCACCGCGCGCTGGCGCTCACCGAAGCAGGCCAAACGATGTACCGGGCGGTCGTGGATTGCCTGGAGCGCCTGCGGGATGCCACCGCCCTGGTGCGCCTGCCGACACGATCCCGCCATGTGTCGGTAACCACCACACCGGGGTTCGCAACGCTGTGGCTAATTCCCCGGCTGGCCCGGTTTACCGCCAGCCACCCGCAGGTGGACGTGCGGATTTCAGCCACGCTGGATGTGCAGGACCTGGACCGCAGCCAGCTAGACTTGGCGGTGCGCTTTTGCCCCACCAGCAAAGGCGAAGGCCCGCCCCTGTTTGGAGAAGCCGTGCTGCCCGTGTGCTCGCCTCAGTTGCTGGCCAACCGCACCAACCCGCTTAAAAAACCGGCCGACCTGGCCAACCACACCCTGCTGGCCGTGGACATGCCTGCCGGTATGGCCCTGACCGGCGATTGGGAGCCCTGGCTCAAACTCATCGGCCTGGCTGAGGTGCACGCCAAAGCCACTCTGAGATTCACCCAGTATTCGGACGCCATTGCCGCCGCAGTCGCAGGTCAGGGTGTGGCGATTGGCAGGTTTCCGCTTCTCAATGAGATGTTGCGTGACAAGCGGCTGGTAACCCCGTTCAAGGGCGAGGCCTCTTCGCAGCGCGGCTACTTTGTGGCGATGAGCACGCAAGCGGCCAACAACCCGCACGCACAGGATTTTGCCAACTGGTTGCGGGCTGAGGCCCAACTGGCCGCGAGCCAAACGGGGTCTGCGCCACAGAAGTGAAATGGCAAGGGCGAGAGCAACGGCGAGAGTAAGGGCAAGGGTAAATACTGAGTCACAAACAGAGTCTGGCCGTTGTTGTGCCCGGCGGAATCATTTAACATATTAAATAATTCTGCCAGACCTTGATTGCCTCAACTGTGACCACCCCTTTCGTACACCGCAACCTGCCCCGCCTTCTGCTGCAAGCGCGCGAGTCGGTGATGGCGCACACCCGCCCGGGCCTGCGCGAGCATGGCCTGAGTGACCAGCAGTGGCGGGTATTGCGTGTGCTGGGTGAGCACGGCGTGGTCGAAACCGGGCGGGTGGCGCGCGAAGCGTTCATCCTCGGCCCCAGCCTGACCGGCGTGTTGAATCGCATGGAGCGGGATGGCCTGATTCGCCGCGAGCGCGACGCCGCCGACCAGCGCCGCACCGTGGTGGCCCCCACGGCCAAAGGCAAAAAGGCAGTTCAAAAGCTATCGCATTCGATTGAGGCGCACTACGCTTTCATGGAGACATCTTTGGGAAAAGACAAATTGACGCAACTGTATTCACTGCTGGACGCCGTGATTGAACTGGAGCAACCTGCATGAGCGCCGCGCCGGGCCGCCCCAAGCAAGCTCGCACCGCAGTGCGCAGCACGGAGGTTATCCAATGAATACATCGCCACTCAACACCACCAAATCAGCCGGCTATTGGCCCGCTGGCACCGTCTATGGCACGCTGCTTAACTTTCGTGATGAGCTGGAATTTCTGGCGCCCGAGATGACACTGGCACCGTACAAGGCGCCGCCCAAAGCCCCTGTGCTGTTTGTCAAGACCGCCAACACCTGGAGCGCCAGTGGTGCTGACGTGGCTGTGCCTGCACGCCTTGCCGAAATTGAGGTGGGCGCCACGATTGGCATGGTCATTGGGCCCCTATCCTCCGTACTCACTGCTTCACCAGCTACTTATTCAATAGCGGGCTATGTGCTGATGAATGACTTTTCGGTTCCGCACGCCAGCTTTTTCCGCCCACCGGTCAAGTTCAAATGCCTGGACGGTTTTCTGGGTGTGGGCGCGCAACAGGTCAGCGCCGACAAGGCGGATGACCCGTCGCAGGTCAAACTGGAAGTCCGCATCAACGGCGATCTGCGTCAGACCGTTGATTTCTCGAGACTGGTACGTAGCGCGCAGACACTGCTGGCTGATGTCGCTGAGTTCATGACGCTGCGTGAAGGTGATGTGCTGATGCTGGGCTGCAATTGCCTCCCCGATGGCCGAAGGCCATTGGCAAGAGTTGGCGACTGCGTTGAGATCAGCGCGCCGGGCCTGCCTGCACTCGGGACGTTGATTAATTTTCTGGTTGGGGAGGCTACATGAAACATGCACGTGTGGCCTACGCTGGGGCAATCCATGAGGCAATTGCAAGTGAGGGTAAGTTGCTGCTGGCGGATGGCCGTCTGGTGTCGCAAGATGCCGTGATCTGGCTGCCTCCGCTAAAACCTGTGCCACAAGCACGGACCATCCTCGCACTGGGCTTGAACTATGCCGACCACGCCAAGGAGCTTGAGTTCAAGGCCCCCGAAGAGCCCCTGGTTTTCATCAAGGGCGAAGCGGCGCTGATGGGCCACCGCGCCTTCACCCGACGCCCCGCTGGCGTGACGTTCATGCATTACGAGTGCGAGCTCACGGTGGTGATTGGCAAGACTGCACGTCATGTGAAGCGTGACGACGCCCATGACTTCATTGCGGGTTACGCTGTGGCCAACGACTACGCGATCCGCGACTACCTGGAGAACTGGTACCGCCCCAACCTGCGGGTGAAAAACCGCGATACCTGCACACCGATTGGCCCGTGGCTGGTGGATGCGGCTGATGTACCCGACCCGAATGCGCTGGCATTGCAGACGACCGTGAACGGCAAAGTCACGCAGTCCGGCAACACAAAGGACATGATTTTTGACGTGCCCTTTTTGATTGAATACTTCAGCAGCTTCATGACGTTGCAACCTGGCGACCTGATCTTGACGGGCACACCCGACGGCGTGGTGGATTGCCAGCCCGGCGATGTGATCGTGACGGAGATTGAGGGGCTGGGGGCGCTGGAGAACACCATTGCCAGTTTTTGATTTCGCCGCAAGTGCCGATGATTTGGCGTTGCTGAATCAGTTGCGAACTGCACCGAGGCTCGGAGCGAGGTTGCGTTCGGGCAGGGGGACATTCTTTAGCGGACACAAGTCGACGCGGCACTCAGCTCCGCGGCTGTCCCCCGCTTCGCTCCTCCTTGATGCCGCTGGGCTGAATTCCACGCCCACCCCTGTCAGCAAGCGCTGTGGGTGTTCAATCTATGTAAACCTCCTTCGCTCCCGGTCGATGACACTGGGGTGGATGGTGCAGCTTGGACTTGGGGTTTTGCCATATCATGGAGGAGCGTTGCGGGGGACATTCGCGGAACCATTCGCCCCTGTGTCGTCGGCCCGTCCAACCCAATGGGAAATTGGGCTCTGACCCTCTTTATCGACGGCGTTCATCTTTCAACCGGAATCGTTTGACCCATGCAAATTAACCACCTCATCAACGGCAAGTCCGTCACCAGCGCCAGCTACTTTGAAACAGTCAACCCCGCCACGCAAGAGGTGCTTGCCGAAGTCGCATCCGGCAGCGAAGCAGAAGTCAACGCTGCTGTCGCTGCCGCCAAAGAAGCCTTCCCGAAGTGGGCGGGCATGCCTGCACCGCAACGCGCCAAACTCATCCGCAAGCTTGGCGATTTGATTGCTGCCCACGTGCCCGAGATCGCACAAACCGAGACCAATGACTGCGGCCAGGTCATCGCACAAACCGGCAAGCAGCTCATTCCCCGCGCGGCAGACAACTTCTATTATTTCGCCGAGATGTGCACCCGCGTGGATGGCCACACCTACCCGACCGAGACGCACCTCAACTACACGCTGTTTCACCCCACCGGCGTATGCGCACTCATCAGCCCGTGGAACGTGCCCTTCATGACCGCCACCTGGAAGGTCGCGCCCTGCCTGGCTTTTGGCAACACCGCAGTTTTAAAAATGAGCGAGTTGTCGCCCATGACGGCTGCGCGCCTGGGCGAACTGGCACTGGAGGCGGGCATTCCCCCCGGCGTACTGAACCTGGTGCACGGCTATGGCAAAGGGGCGGGCGAGCCCCTGTGCAGCCACCCCGACGTGCGCGCCATCTCTTTCACCGGCTCCACGGCCACGGGCAACCGCATCGTCAAGTCAGCGGGCTTGAAGAAGTTCAGCATGGAGCTGGGCGGCAAGAGCCCGTTTGTGATTTTTGATGATGCGAATCTGGAGCGCGCGCTGGACGCTGCCGTGTTCATGATCTTCAGCAACAACGGCGAACGCTGCACGGCGGGTTCACGCATTCTGGTGCAGCAGTCGATTTACGCAGACTTCGTGCAGAAGTTTGTGGCGCGTGCCAAACGCATCACCGTGGGCGATCCGCTGGACGAGAAAACCATTGTTGGCCCGATGATTTCGCAAGCCCATCTGGCCAAGGTGCGCAGCTACATTGAACTGGGGCCGAAGGAAGGCGCGACGCTGCTGTGCGGCGGCCTGGGCCAGCCCGACTTGCCGGACCGCGTCAAACGTGGCAACTATGTGCTGCCCACCGTGTTTGCCGACGTGGACAACAAAATGCGCATCGCACAGGAAGAAATTTTTGGTCCCGTGGCCTGCCTGATTCCGTTCAAGGACGAGGCCGATGCCATTCGATTAGCCAACGACATCCAGTACGGCCTGAGCAGCTACGTCTGGACCGAAAACCTGGGCCGCGCCCACCGCGTAGCCGCCGCCGTGGAGGCCGGCATGTGTTTTGTGAACAGCCAGAACGTGCGGGACCTGCGCCAGCCCTTTGGTGGCACCAAGGCATCAGGCACGGGGCGTGAAGGCGGCACCTGGAGCTACGAGGTGTTTTGCGAGCCGAAGAATGTCGCCGTGTCTTTGGGCAGCCATCACATCCCCCATTGGGGCGTTTGACCCGTCCAAGACATTGGGCGCACCGAAAATAAACAAGGTCTCACCATGAAGCTCATAGCCGCCGTTGCACAGACCTCGTCCGTGCTGCTTGACACACCCGCCACCGTAGAGCGGGGCTTGGCCATCATGGCCGACGCAGCCGCTCGCGGGGCGCAACTTATTGTCTTTCCTGAAGCCTTTCTGGGGGGTTACCCCAAAGGGGCGGATTTCCATATCTACCTGGGTGCACGCACACCCCAGGGCCGTGCGGAGTTCAAGCATTACTTCGACGCGGCAGTGCATATCGACGGGCCGGAGATAGCGCAGCTTGCCAAGGCGGCCGCGCAATTCAAGATGTACGCCTGCGTGGGTGTGATCGAGCGCGATGGCGGCACCCTGTATTGCACGGCTGTCTATCTGGGCCCCGAGGGGCAGATTCTGGGCAAGCACCGCAAGCTCATGCCCACCGCGCTGGAGCGCCTGATCTGGGGCTTTGGCGATGGCTCCACGCTCAAGGTGGTGGACACGCCGTTTGGCAAGCTGGGGGCCGTGATCTGCTGGGAAAACTACATGCCCGCATTGCGCATGACGATGTACCAGCAGCGCATTGCGCTGTATTGCGCACCCACGGTGGACGACCGCGACAGTTGGGGCGCCACCATGCAGCACATTGCGCTGGAAGGGCGCTGCTTCGTGCTGTCGGCCTGCCAGCACCTGCGCGCGTCAGGGTTCCCGGCCGACAAAATGAACAACCGCCTGCTGGACCCTTCGCTCGATACGGGCGGCACAGTCAAGACGGCAGATGCCAGCCTGATACGCGGCGGCAGCGTCATCATTGATCCGCTGGGCAAGGTGCTGGCCGGCCCGGTCTACAACGAAGACGCCTTGCTGACCGCCGAGCTTGACATGTCATTGATCCCCATGGCGCAAATGGACTTCGATCCGGTCGGGCACTACGCCCGGCCCGACGTGTTTTCTCTGCACGTCAACACCCGGCCACAGCACGCCGTCACCCTGTCTCCCGACGAGATACCCGCACCATGATCTTCAATTCAGAACGCCGCACACTGTTAAGAGTAGCTGGTACCACAGCCGCCGCCGTGGCGCTGCCCGGCACGCTGCGTGCCCAGACATGGCCCGCCAAGCCGGTCAAGATCGTTGTCCCCTTCCCGTCCGGTGGCACTACCGACTTCGTGGCGCGGCTGGTCGGGCTTGAACTGGGCAAGCTGCTGGGCCAAGCCGTCATCGTGGAGAACAAGCCCGGCGCGGGCACCGTGATTGGTGTGGACGCGGTGGCCAAGTCTGCGCCAGACGGCTACACCCTGGCCTGCGTGGCCAACAGCTTCACGGCCAACCAGACGCTGGTGAAAAGCCTGCCTTATGACACGCTGAAAGACCTCAGGCCTGTGGCTTTGATGGGCATGTCAGAGCACGTGCTGGCCACACACCCCGGCAGTGGCATCAAGACCCTTGCCGACCTGCGCGCGGTTGCCAAAGCCAAGCCCGGCACGCTGAGCTTTGCGTCTTTCGGCAATGGCACGTCGGCGCACCTCTCGGGCGAAATGCTCAAGGCGCAGATGGGTCTGGACATCGTGCATGTGCCGTACAAGGGGCAAGGCCCTGCGTTGACCGATTTGCTGGGCGGCCAGGTCACGGTGATGTTCGGCAACTGGCCTGAGTTTCGCAGCCATGTGGACAGCGGCAAGCTGGTGGCCATTGGCATGGCAACAGCAAAGCGCTCGGTCTACGCGCCTGGCATCGCCACGTTGGCCGAGCAGGGCGTTCCGATTGAATCCAACTCATGGAACGGTTTGTTGGTCCCTGCGGGCACGCCTGATGCCCTCGTGCAAAAGCTCAATGCCGAGGTCAACCGCGCACTGGCCAGCCCCGCTGTGATGGAGGCGTTCAGCAAGGGCGCCATCGCCTCGCTATCAGGCACGCCGCCGCAATTTGCGGCTTTCATCCAGAGTGAAATCGCCAAATACGCCCAGGTGATCCGGCAGGGCCGCATCAGCCTGGACAGTTAGGCCGCACGCCCCTCACACTGACACCCGCAACGGAGAAACCACCATGGGCACCCTGGCACTTGCCGCCAAAATCACACATGTCCCGTCGATGTACCTGAGCGAGCTGGACGGCCCGCGCAAGGGCTCACGCCAGGACGCCATTGACGGCCACATCGAAATTGGCAAACGCTGCCGCGAGCTGGGTGTGGACACCATCGTGGTGTTTGACACCCACTGGCTGGTCAACGCCAACTACCACATCAACTGCGCGCCGCATTTTCAGGGCCTGTACACCAGTAACGAGCTGCCGCACTTCATCAGCAACATGGGCTTTGAGTTTTCGGGCAACCCGGGCTTGGGCCAGTTGCTGGCAAAGCACTGCAATGCCCTGGGCGTGGAGACGCTGGCGCATGACGCCACCACCTTGAACCCCGAGTACGGCACGCTGGTGCCCATGCGCTACATGAACACCGACCGGCATTTCAGGGTGGTGTCGGTGTCTGCCCTGTGCATGGCCCATTACCTTAACGACAGCGCGCGCCTGGGCTGGGCTATTCGCCGCGCGATTGAGGACGAGTACGACGGCACCGTGGCGCTGTTTGCCAGCGGCTCGCTGTCGCACCGCTTCGCACAAAATGGCCTGGCACCCGAATACGCGTTCAAGGTCTGGAGCCCTTTTCTGGAGCGGCTGGACCACGACGTGGTGCGGATGTGGCAGCAGGCTGAGTGGAAAGACTTCTGCACCATGCTGCCCGAGTACGCCGCGAAGGGCCACGGCGAGGGCTTCATGCACGACACCGCCATGCTGCTGGGTGCCCTGGGCTGGTCGGCCTATGACGGCAAGGCCGAAGTGCTCACACCGTATTTCGGTGCCTCGGGCACGGGGCAGATCAACGTGGTTCTTCCCGTGACACCGCAGAGTGGTTCTGCTATTCCCAAACCCCAGGCTTCATCCGCCGAGGGTTACACCAATATCGCCCAGCGCCTATAACGCGTTTCTCTCACATGCCCCACCTCGTCATCCTCTACACCCCCAACCTCGACCCCGAGGCCAACATGTCGGCGCTGTGCCGCGACATGGCCGACACCATGCTGGCCGTGCGCGATGAAGACGGCAAGCAGGTCTTCCCGCCCGGTGGCACCCGCGTGCTGGCCTACCCGGCCGCGCACTATGCCGTGGGCGATGGCGGCGCGGCCGGTATCGCCGCAGGCAAGGGCGGCGACTACGCCTTTGTCTACCTGAACCTGCGCATGGCCTCCGGACGCACGGACGCTACCAAAAAAAGAGCTGGTGAAGCCCTGTTGGCAAGGGCCAGGGCACACTTTGACCCCCTGATGCAGCACAGACTCATCGGTGTGACCCTCAATGTGGACGAAAGCCCTGGCCAGGTCTTTGACGGCAAGCACAGCAACCTTCACCCCCTTTTCAATAAGTCCTGAACAAGCCCTTAACGAGCCCTGACCATGCCCTTTAAACCCGAACTCGTTGCCCAGCTTGCCGCCGAGCTGCACCAGTCTGAAAAATCCCGCGTGCAGGTGGAGCACTTCTCCAAACGCTACCCCGGCATGACGATTGAAGACGGCTACGCCATTTCCCGCGCCTGGGTTGCGACCAAGATCGCCGAGGGCCGGGTGGTGAAAGGCCACAAGATTGGCCTGACCTCGCGCGCCATGCAGCAGGCCAGCCAGATTGACGAGCCCGACTACGGCACCCTGCTGGACGACATGTTTTTTGAGCCCGGCGACATCCCCGCCGCGCGCTTCATTGCGCCGCGTGTCGAGGTGGAGCTGGCCTTTGTGCTCCAGCGCAAATTGGAGGGTGCACACCTCAGCATTGACGACGTGCTGGACGCCACCGACTACGTGACACCAGCCATCGAGATCATCGACTCGCGTATCGAGCAGTTCGACCGCCACACCAAGGTCATGCGCAAGGTGTACGACACCATTTCCGACAACGCCGCCAACGCGGGCATTGTGCTGGGCGGCATCAAGGCCCTGCCCCGCGCCCTGCCCCAGGGCTTGAGCCTGCCCTGGGTGGGTGCGATATTGCGCCAAAACGGCGTGGTGGAAGAAACCGGCCTGGCCGCGGGCGTGCAGGGCCACCCCGCCATCGGCGTCGCCTGGCTGGCCGCCAAGCTGAGCACCTGGGGCGAGTGCCTGGACGCGGGCGAGGTGGTGCTGGCCGGCTCCTTCACCCGGCCAGCTCTGGCCAAACCCGGCGATGTGTTTGATGCCGACTATGGCCCACTGGGCCGTTTTGAATTCCGCTTCATCTGAAAACCAAACCTGAACACGAAATACATACGAAAGCTGAGCAACCAACATGAAAACTCCCGTCAACACATTCAAGCAGGCGATGGCCCACAAGCAAGCCCAAATCGGCCTCTGGCTGGGCCTGGCCGATTGCTACAGCACCGAGATTTGCGCCGGTGCCGGTTTTGACTGGCTGCTGGTGGATGGCGAACACGCGCCCGCCGAGCCACGCGCACTTTTGCAGCAACTCCAGGCGATTGCGGGCTACCCCGGAGCCCACCCGATTGGCCGTGTGCCCATGGGCCATGGCCATGCGGGTGAGATGCTGATCAAGCAATACCTTGACCTGGGCTTTACCACGCTGCTGATCCCCATGGTGGACACGCCCGAGCAGGCGGCCAAGCTGGTGCGTGCCTCGCGCTATCCGCAGGATGACGATGTAAACAGCCCCAGCCGTGGCATACGCGGCATGGCAGGCGCGCGGGCCTCGCGCTTCGGGCGCTTACCCAACTACGCCAAGGAAGCCAACGCGCAGATCTGCATGCTGGTGCAGGCCGAGAGCCAGTTGGCGCTGGACAACCTGGACGCGATTGCCGCCATTGACGGTGTAGACGGCGTGTTCATCGGCCCGGCTGATTTGTCGGCCTCACTGGGTTACGTGGGCAACCCCGCGCACCCCAAGGTGCAGGCCGCGATTGAAGACGCGATTGCGCGCACCCTCAAGGCAGGCAAGGCTGCGGGCATCCTCACACCGGATGAAACACTGGCCCGCCACTACCTGGACCTGGGCGCGACCTTTGTGGCCGTGGGGCTGGACACCAACCTGCTGGTGCGCCACACCAACGCCCTGGCGGCACGGTTCAAGTCGGCAGCCACGCCAGCACCCGCCAGCAAAACCTATTGAAAACCCAGTGAGTCATCCCAGGAGATCCGCCATGAACGCCGTATTGAAACCTGAAGCCGAATCAAGGTTCCACGAGGATGAGTGGAAAGCCCGTGTTGAGCTTGCCGCCTGCTACCGCGTATTTGCCATGCTGGGCTGGGTAGAGATGATCTACAACCACATCACCGTGCGGCTGCCAGACACGGTGACCCACGGGCAAAAGCATTTCCTCATCAACCCTTTTGGCCTGCACTACAACGAGGTCACCGCCAGCAATTTGGTGAAAATTGATATCGCAGGCAAGGTGCTGGATGGCTCACCCTACCCGGTCAACCCCGCCGGGTTCACGGTGCACGCTGCCATTCATGAAGGGATGCCAGACGCCCATTGCATCATGCACACGCACACCACAGCCGGTGTGGCCGTGGCCTGCCTGCAAGGCGGCTTGCAGCAAACCAATTTCTACACGGCGCAGTTGCACAACATGGTGGCTTACCACGACTTCGAAGGCATCACGATTCATGCCGACGAAGGCCCGCGCCTCATCGGCAGCATGGGCAACCGCCAGGCGGTCATCCTTCGCAACCACGGCCTGCTGGCCTGGGGGCGCACGCTGCCACAAACCTTTGCCATCCTGTGGACGCTGCAGCGGGCTTGCGAAATCCAGCTGGCCACGTTCAGCATGACCGGCCCGGGGCGCGAGGCCATTCCCGTGTCTGAGGCTGTTGCTGCCAAGTGCACCCGCGACGCGCTGCAATACCCCGACAAGGGCGGCGGAGACGATGTGTTCAACGCCATGGTGCGCCAGGTCACGCGCAATGACCCGCATCCCTATGCCGTGTGAGCGACTTCGCGCGAAGGACGCACGCTGTGAAGATTTGAATAGTTGCTATTTTATTTATAGCTACTAGAGCGCATATTTAAAGGTCTGGAGGCTGTTTTGAGCACTGAAATCTTCAAAAACATCTGTATTTACGGTGCCGGAGCCATTGGCGGCTGGATGGGTGCAGGGCTGGCCGCGGCGGGCTGCCATGTGAGCGTGGTGGCGCGCGGGGCAACGCTGCAGGCGCTGCAAGCCCACGGGCTTCGCCTCAACAAAGCTGGCACCACCAGCGCGCATGCCGTCAAGGCCAGCGCCAATCCGGCTGACCTGGGCGTGCAAGACCTGGTGATCATTGCCGTCAAGGCACCCGCGCTGCTAGATGTGGCACGCCACATCGCACCGCTGGTCGGGCCCAACACCGTGGTGCTCACCGCCATGAACGGCGTACCCTGGTGGTTCTTTCACGGCTTTGGGGGCCGGTTTGCGGGCACCCGGCTCAAGGCGGTGGATGCCACGGGTGAGATCGAAACCCTGATCCCCGCAGCCAGCGTTGTCGGCTGTGTGGTGCACGCCAGTTGCTCGCTGGATGAGCCGGGGCTGGTCCATCACCGGCTTGGCAACAAGCTGATTCTGGGCGAGCCGTCTGGCGTTCAGACCGCGCGCGTCAAGGCGCTGGCAGCCTTGCTCACCCGCGCCGGTTTCGAGGCTGCTGTGGCAGAGCAGATCCAGAAAGACACCTGGTACAAGCTGTGGGGCAACATGACGGTAAACCCGGTCAGCGCCATCACCGGCGCCACTACCGACCTGATACTGGCTGACGACCTGGTGCGCAACTTTGTGTCCAGCGCCATGCAGGAAGCCAAAGATATCGGCGCGCACATTGGCGTACCGATTGACCAGTCGCCCGCAGACCGCCATGCCATCACCATGAAGCTGGGGCCTTTCAAGACCTCGATGCTGCAGGACGTGGAAGGCGGCAAGCCCGTGGAGCTGGATGCGCTGGTGACGGT
>JANOAP010000626.1:0-2481 GCA_031411175.1 Rhodoferax sp.
ACACCTACCGTCGCCAGTGACCAGCCGTTTTCCAGCGGGCCCCAGCCAAACTTGAAGGTGGTGTACAGCACCCAGCTCGTGTACAGGACAAACTGGGCCAGCCCGCTGAACGCCACCACGCCCACCAGAGCACCCACGCCCTTGAGCTGGGCCAGTTTGCGCAGAGAGTTGACAGGGTTGGCTGCGCCCCAGCTAAAAGGCTTGCGCTGGTTCACGGGTAATGATTCGGGCAGTACAAAGTAGCCATACACGAGATTGGCCAGGGCCAGGCAGCCTGCCGCAAAGAAGGGCAGGTGCAGGTTGATGGCACCCAGCAGGCCACCCATCACCGGGCCGACGATAAACCCCAGCCCCATCATGGCGCCCAGCATGCCGAAGCGCTTGGCGCGCATGTCCGGCGGCGTGATGTCAGCCACATACGCATTGGCGATGGCTGCGTTGGCCTGCATGGCACCGCCCATGGTGCGCACGGCGATCAGCACCCACAGGCTGGGAGCCAGCGCCGTGCCAAAAAAGCTGACGCACAGGCCCATGAAGCCCAGCAGCAGTACCGACCTGCGGCCATACCGGTCTGACAAGGCTCCCAGCACGGGCGACGCCAGAAAATTGGCGACACCAAAGCTGACAGCCGCCACGCCATACCAATACACCTGGTCAGCCGGGCTGCCCGAAAAACTGCCCACCAGGGCCGGCAGCACGGGGATGATCAGGCCGATGGCCACCATGTCGATCAACACGGTGAGCATGATGAAGGGCATCGCAGCATCACTGGAGCGCAGGGTTTTTAGCATGAGGCGGGGAATGGGGTTGACAGCACGCAGGGGTGCAGAAGCCGCCTACTGTACAGGCAGGCCGTCAGCGCGGAAAGATGACTTGGCGCGGTGCTGATCCCACGGGCCAATGCCAGACGCTGCCATCGGTTTGCAGGGCCAGCGTTTCGGTGTCGCCACCGATGGCGGCTGCCACATCCGCAAGCAGTGGTTTGGCCTGCAGGCCATCGGCAGCTCCCCAGCCCCACAGGCTGCCGTCAGCGCGAATAGCCATGCTGTGGCTGGCACCCGTGCCCAGGCGACTGGCACCTTCGAAGATCACGCCCCAGCATTCGGCCTTGTCGCCATAGCCGTGGGTGCCCAAGGGGCCGAAGCGGTTGCCGCCAGTGCCCATCACGCCGCCGTCCCGGCGCAGGAAAACCGCATGCCCGGTGTGTGAATAGACTGCAACCGCTTCTTGCGCCACGGCCAGCCAGCCCGGCGCCTCAACCAGACTGCCATTGCCGTACTGGCCCCGGTGGGCCTTGCCGCTGGCAAACAAGGTGCCTTGCGCATCAATGTAATAGTCAGCGCTGTCACCCACCCAGGCATGGGTGGCGGCGTCGGCGATGCGGTGCCAGGCGGGTGTGCCGGCCTTGCGTTGCCAAAGGCTGCCGTCGCAGCGGATGGCCATCAGGCTGCTTTCCCCGGCCGCCAGAAAGGCCACGTTGTCCAGCAACACATTGATGGTGTTGGAGCCCTCAACCCAGTGCAGTGCGCGGTGGTGGGTGTCGATGGCGAACCCCGAGCCCGCGTTAACGGCCACATGGGTGGCCTGGCCCAACACGCGCCGGGGATGCGCATTGCCGCGCCATTCAAAGACCTCGCCATTGACTAGAGCAAGCTTGAGCCCGTAGTACAGGGCAATCGGTGAGCGGCGCGCAACAGCCTGCGCTGCGATTGGGTCCGGTGCGGCACAGCCCGCACCGGCAATGTGAGCGGCGGGTACAGACACGGGCACCACGCCGCTTAATACTTTCCCAGCGTCTGGTTCGGGATTGAAGCTACAGGGCTCTGTGCCAACGCACCGCTACAGGTCAGAGCCAGGATTGTGTGGGTAAAAAAGCGTTTCATGGCGTGTGTCTCCGCTGGGTTTTTGACTGGATCGAATGGTTGATTGGGTCGATGGGCATGAGTCGGGCCGCAGGGCAATGCAGGCAGTTTAAGGCCAAAGTGCATGGCCACCGCTTCTGCAAAATGCCTCATTTGCTGTCCAAAATTTGGCAATCCATTCCATGAATGATTGAGCTCTTTTTTTGATCAGCCCAAACCCACAACTCAAATCAGGCTGATCAAACTCCGCGCAGCCTCAAGCACGTGCCGGACCTGCGAATTGGCATAACGGTTGCTGGGCATGGTCAAGGTCAGGGCAGCAGCCAGACTGCCGTCGTCCTTGAACACGGGCGCTGAAATACCGGCCACGTCGGCCAGCCGGTCACCTATTGCGGCGTAGTAGCCCTGCTCCCGGATTTTGGCGTAAAGATTCCTGTCTTTTGTGCTTTTGGCTTTTGCCAGTGTTGGATTGAACGCTACTAATATGCGGCCACCCGTGCCCCGATCCATGGGCAGTATGTCGCCAGCCTTGATGTGGTCACGGATGGGGTGCGGCGAGTCCACACGGTACAGGCACAAGCGGGCTTCGCCCTGGCGCACGTGGTAGGCCGCGCTTTCG
>JANOAP010000627.1:0-1790 GCA_031411175.1 Rhodoferax sp.
GCCTGCCAGGGCCGCTGTCCGGGCCATTCCCACAATGCCCCCCGCCGGGCCGCTCAGAATCGCGTCCTTGCCCTGGAACACATGGGCATCGGTGAGCCCGCCGCTGGACTGCATGAAGAACAGCTTCACACCCGGCATCTCACCCGCCACCTGCTCCACGTAGCGCCGCAGAATCGGTGACAGGTAAGCGTCCACCACCGTGGTGTCGCCCCGGCTCACAAACTTCATCATGGGGCTGGTTTCATGCGAGGTGCTGATCTGCGTGAAGCCCACCTCCGCCGCAATGCGCTTTGCTGCCTTTTCATGGTCGGTATAGCGGTAGCCATGCATGAATACGATGGAAACACTACGTAGCCCCTGCTGGTATTGCGCAAGCAGCTCTTCTTTTAATAGCATCTCATTCAACGGCTCAACCACCTCACCATGCGCCCCCATGCGTTCCCGCGCCTCTACCACCGCGCTGTACAGCAGCTCGGGCAACACAATGTGGCGGTCAAACAGGCGCGGGCGGTTCTGGTACGCAATACGCAGTGCATCGCGAAAACCCCGCGTGGTGACCAGCAGCGTGGGCTCGCCCTTGCGCTCCAGCAGCGCATTGGTGGCCACCGTGGTGCCCATCTTCACGCACGCCACTTGAGCAGGTGTGACGGGTTCGCCAGGTGCCAGCCCCAACAGATGGCGAATGCCCGCCACCGCGGCATCCTTGTACTGCTCGGGGTTTTCACTCAACAGCTTGTGCGTGACCAGGCTGCCGTCGGGGCGCTTGCCCACCACGTCGGTGAACGTGCCGCCCCGGTCGATCCAGAATTGCCAGCGGAGATTTTGAGTGGTCATAGTGATGCAGCCGAGCGCGCGGCCTGGTCGTAGATTCCGGAAAGAAGACGCAGCAAACGCGCCAGCTCACCAATGTCGCGGTTCAACCCGTCGTCGGCGTTGAGCGCGTTGATCAGGCACGATTCACGAATGGCGCGATAGCGGTCTACGTACTCGCGCCCCGAGTCGGTAGATGAATAGGTCACATCTTTGCCACTTTTGCTGGACACCACCACGCCCAGGTTTTGCAACTTCTTGAGCGAGTAGTTGATGAGGTGGGTGTCTTCCACATTCATGATGAAACAGATGTCGGCCAGGCGTTTGTTGCGTGCCCGGTGCGTCACGTGGTGCAGCACCAGCACGTCCAGCGGCATCAGGTCTTTCAGGCCGGCTGCACTCATGCAGTGCACCACCCAGCGGTGAAAGGCATTGCCCGCCACGATCAGGCCAAACTCAAATTCGCTCATCTCGGCGCTGCGCGGTGACACCAGGTGTGCAGACGACACAATGGGTGGCGTAATAGGCGGCGCATTGCCCGACTGCCCGGCAGACGCGGGGACTGATGAAACAGGGGCGGCAGTTTTCTTGACCATCAACAGCCTCCGGGTTGGCATCTTTGTTGCATGGGCGAATTGTAGGCAGTTAAAGCACAATTTATCAACAATTTGTTGACGTTTAGGGAAATCACTGATCAGATCCCCGCCATTGCGATTTACATTCACCCATTCACTTTGCAACCCAAACCCACCGGAGTTTTTATGAAACGTCGCCTGTTTGCCCTCACCACCACCGCCCTGGCCCTGGCCGCCGGATCGGCCTTTGCCCAAACCAAGTGGGACCTGCCCGCAGCCTACCCGGCCACCAACTTCCATACCGAGAACCTGACACAATTTGCCGCCGATGTGGACAAAGCCTCGGGTGGCAAACTCAAGATCACGGTGCACGCCAATGCCTCGCTGTTCAAGGCCAACGAAATC
>JANOAP010000628.1:0-9063 GCA_031411175.1 Rhodoferax sp.
TGTTCGCCCACGGTGAAGACGGGGTTCAGCGAGCTCATGGGCTCTTGAAACACCACTGAAATGTCTTTGCCACGCAATTGGCGCATGGTTTCAATGGGCGTGCGCAGCAGGTCAAGCCCGCCATCCAGCCCACTGTAAAAAACCTGGCTGTCAGGCGAAACAATCGCGTTCTCGGGCAGCAAACGCACGATGCTCATGGCGGTCACGCTCTTGCCACTGCCTGATTCACCCACTAGCGCCACCGTGCTGTTGGCGGGTACGTCGAAACTCACGCCTTTTACAGCTTGCGCAGTGTCAGTTTTGCTCATTCGAAATGAGACGGTCAGGTCGCGAACGCTGATCAAGGGGGGCGCAGGCTTCATTGGGCTCATGGTCTGTGTCCGCTGCTTAGCGGAGTTTGGGGTCCAGGGCGTCGCGCAGGGCATCGGTCAGCAGCGCGAATGCCGTCACAAATGCGGCCATGAATGTGGTGGCAGCCACCAGTTGCCACCACTTGCCCTGCACCAGCTCGGTTTGCGCTTCGGCCAGCATGGTGCCCCAGCTCACCATGTCCAGCGGCACGCCAAGCCCCAGATACGACAGAATGACCTCGGCCTTGATAAAGCTCACCACGTGAAGGCTGAGTTGCACCAGCACCACGTGGCTGATGTTGGGCAGGATGTGGGTGAACATGCGTGAGACGTGGCTGGCACCAATGGCCTCTGCTGCTAGCACGTACTCACGCGCGCGGTGCTTTATGTACTCCGCGCGCACCAGACGGTAAATGCCTGTCCAGCCGACCAGGCTCAAGATGATGACCACGGTCCACACCCCACTGCCCAGCGTGCCCGCCAGCGGCCCTGATTTCAGCACTGCGGCCAGGGCGAACACCAGCAAAATATAGGGAATCGCAGTGAACACGTTGTAAACCCACTCCAGAAAGTCACCCACGGGGCCGCCAAAGTACCCTCCTACGGCGCCCAGGATGGTTCCAATCAGGGTTGCAAACAGGGCCGCCGCCAGACCCACTGTGATGGACACCTGTGCGCCCTTGATCACCTTGCTGAGCACATCCCGGCCCAACTGGTCACCGCCCAGCGGCAGAGTGTCTGATTTCAACGTGTTGGTGGTTTTGAATTTCGCTGCGCGCTCACTCCACTCCTGGTAGCGAGGTGCCAGGGGGTCCACATCGCTCATGTCAACCGCCGCGCCTTCAATGCGGTCCACCACCGCAGTTTGCGAACTGTCCGTTATCTTGCCCACGAAATGAGGCGGGGCAAACGGTGTACCGACCTCCTGTTGCCAGTTCTTGCCGACCAGGCCCAACTGGGCCAGCAGCACCAGCGCAATGAAAAGCAGGGTCACACCCAGCGACACCATGCCGACACGGTCGGTTTTAAGGCGCTTCCAGGCCTGCGCCCATACGCCAACTGACCTGGGCAATCGGGCTAACTCGTGCACTACCGGCACCGAGGGAGACTGGAGGGCTTCGGGAAGGGGGGTGCCGGTCATTTCAGCGTTACCCGGGGGTCCACAAACTTGTACAACACGTCGGTTATCAGGTTGATCACCATCGTCAGGCCCGCCAGGTAAACCGTGGCCGCCTGAATCACCGGGTAGTCACTGCGGTTGACGGCGACCAGAATCTCGCGGCCCAGACCCGGAATCGAGAAAAACACCTCAATCAGGAAAGAGCCAATGAAAACGCCGGGCAAATTGGTGGCGACATTGGTCAGGATGGGAATCATGGCATTGCGCAACACGTGCTTGAACAGGATGGTGTTCTCAGAAACCCCTTTGGCGCGCGCGGTACGCACATAGTCCTGGCCAATTTCATCCAGGAAAAAGCTGCGGTACAGCCGTGTTTGCGGCGCCAGACTCACCAAAACGGCCAGAAATACTGGCAGAGGTGCGTAGGTGGCCAGGTTTTTCCAGACGCTGTTGCTCCAGCCCTGCACGGGAAACCAGCCCAATACAAAACCAAAAAGATACTGCCCGACGATGATGTACACCAGGAAACTGATCGACAGCGCCACGGTGGTGGTGATCATGATGGCGCGGTCCGTCAGGCTGCCACGCACATAGGCCACAGCCAGGCCCGCCACGATGGCCAGAGCCACTTCCAGCAGCAAAATCGGGATCATGATGGTCAGGGTGGCAGGAAGCCGGGTCGAGAAAATGTCTGAGATGGCTTCGTTGGTGGTCCAGCTCTTGCCCCAGTTGAAGGTGAAAATCTGCTGGACGAAGATCCAGAGCTGCTCCCACACCGGCTTGTCCAGCCCGAGCTGAGCCCGCAGTGAGGCAATGCGTTCTGGCGAAGACCTCAGCCCCGCCATGATCTCGACTGGGTCCCCCCCGAAGAACTTGAACAGGAAGAAAATGAGCAGAATGACCCCTGCCAGGGTCGGGATCATTTGCCAGAGGCGTCGCAGAATATAGGAAAACATAAAGTGTCTGGCTGGGGGAAACGCCCATGAATTTGCTGACCGGGGCGATTATGCTTGTGCCCATACGATAAAGCATTGCGATAAGTCATTGGTGTTTGTGTCTATGAAAAGTAAGGTTTTCAAGTTGGGCCGTTTATAAATCGTCTGGGGTTTTTGTGTCGCGCTGTGTGCTGCGCTGTGCTGCGCTGGGGCATTGCAGGCCCAAAGCCGCCCGGCTGACAAGGTGCTGCGCTACGCGTTCGAGATCGCCGAGACCGGCTTTGATCCGGCCCAGGTGTCTGATGTCTACTCGCGCATCGTCACCGCCAATGTGTTTGATTCGCTCTACGACTACGACTTCCTGGCGCGCCCGGTGAAGGTCAAGCCCAATGTGGCGATGGGCATGCCCGTCATTGCCGACGACTTTCGCACTTACACGGTCAAGGTCAAACCCGGCATCTACTTTGCCGATGACCCGGCGTTTGATGGCAAAAAGCGTGAGTTGACGGCGGCCGATTTCGTCTATAGCTACAAACGGTTTTTTGACCCGAAATCCAAAAGTCCCACTTTCCCGGATCTTGAGGAAGAAAAACTGGTGGGTATGGCAGAGCTCCGGGCTGACGCAGAAAAACCGGGTGCCCGCTTCAATTACGACAAGGAAGTGGAGGGCATTCGCGCGCTGGACCGCTACACCATCCAGTTCAAGCTGCATGAGACACGCCCCCGATTCATCTACCGGCTGGCCGATGCGGGGCTGTTTGGCGCGGTGGCGCGCGAGGTGGTGGAGAAGTACGGCGACAAAATCATGGAGCACCCGGTGGGCACGGGGCCGTTCAGGCTCGACCAGTGGACGCGCTCATCGAAGATGGTGTTTGTCAAAAACCCGAACTTCCGGGAAGAGTTCTATGACGCTGAGCCGCCTTCTGATGATGCCCGGTCACAGGCCATTTACCAGCAGATGAAGGGCAAGCGCCTGCCCATGGTGGACCGGGTTGAAGTCTCGGTGATTGAGGAAATCCAGCCGCGCTGGTTATCGTTTCTTGGCAATGAGCATGATTTTTTGTTTCTTTTGCCCGAAGCTTTTTCTACCCAGGCGATCCCCAACAACCAGCTGGCTCCCAATCTGGCGAAGCGAAAAATCCAGTTTGACCGGGTGGCCATTCCGGATGTTGTGGTGCACATCATGAATGTGGAGCATCCGATGCTGGGGGGGTACACGCCCGAGAAGGTGGCGCTGCGCCGCGCCATCTCGCTCGCCTACAACAGCGAAGAAGAAATCCGGATTCCGCGTCGCAATCAGGCCATTCCCGCACAAGGCCCCATGCAGCCCAGCACCTATGGCTATGACCCCAAGTTCAAGACGGAAATGAGCGAGTACAGCCCGGCGCGCGCAGCGGCTCTGCTCGACATGTATGGCTACATTGACCGCAATGGCGACGGCTGGCGTGACTTGCCTGATGGCAGCCCGCTGGTGCTGGAGTACGCCACCCAGCCTGATGCGGCGTCCCGCGAGAAGAACGAAATCTGGAAAAAGAGCATGAATGCTGCGGGCCTCAAAATTGAGTTCAAGACTGCCAAGTGGCCGGAGAATCTGAAATCCATGCGCGTCGGCAAGCTCATGATGTGGGGGCTTGGCCAAAGCGCGTCCATCCCCGACGGGTCGGACGCCCTCAGCATGGGTTACGGCCCCGCAAAAGGTGAGGGTAACCTGTCGCGCTTTGAAAATGCAGAGTTTGACAAGCTGTACCAGCAGCAGCAATTGATGCCGGATGGCCCGCAGCGTCTCGCGGCCATGCAGCAGCTTGTGAAGATGATGGTGGCGTACATGCCGGTCAAGTTTTCCAGCCACCGCGTGCGCACCGACATGATGCAGCCCTGGTTGACCGGCTATCGCAAACACCCCATTTCACGCGGCTTCTGGAAATACGTTGACATCGACACCAGCAAGCTGCCCCGCCCTTGAAACCGGAGAAAACCATGCCAAAAACCATGTCGCATACGTTGTCACAGACGTTGTCATATTCCTTGCCAAAATCTCTGGCAGTCGTCGCTTGTTCGACGCTGGTGACGGGTGCTGGCTTTGCAGCCGTCGTCCCCCCCGGCGTCCAGTTACACGCCACCCAGACCTTGGTGCGCAGCAATGGGTCCGAGCCTGAAAGCATGGACCCTGCAGTGGCAGAAACCGTGCCTTCCAACCAGATATTGCGCGACTTGTTTGAAGGGCTCACGGCAACAGATACATCGGGCAAAACCGTACCCGGTGTGGCAGAAAGCTGGAAGCAGACCGGCCCGACCACCTGGGTCTTCAAGCTGCGTGCCAACGCCAAGTTCTCCAACGGTGATCCGGTTACCGCTGAAGACTTTGTGTACGGCATACGCCGCTTTGTAGACCCCAAGACGGCGTCGCCGTATGCAGTCACTTTCGGCAACTTTTTGCTCAATGGCCTGGAAGTAGCCCAGGGCAAAAAGCCAACCAGTGAGATCGGCGTGAAGGCCATTGACAAGCTCACGCTGGAGCTCAAAACCGTTGACCCGATCAACTACATGCCCGAGCTGGTGGCCAACACCCAACTAGGCCCGGTTCACAAGGCCACGGTGGAGAAGTTTGGCAAAGACTGGGTGAAGCCCGGCAACATGGTGGGCAATGGCGCCTTTGTGCTGAAAGACTGGCAGGTGAACAACCGCATCGTGGTTGAAAAAAATCCGAACTATTGGGACGCCGCCAGCGTGAAGCTCACACGCGTGACCTATTTGCCCATTGAAGACCAGTTTGCCGATATCAAGCTGTGGGAATCCGGCGAGACCGATTACGTCTATCAGATGCCGCCCGGCGTGTTTGACAAGTACAAGGCGCAATACCCCAAAGAACTTCGCAACCAGGCGATCATCGGCATCCGCTACTACGACTTTCAAACCCGCGACGTGTTCAAGGACGTGCGCGTGCGCAAGGCGCTGTCAATGGTGATTGACCGCGACATCTTGTCCAAGCGCGTTACGGCCGATGGCCAGCCCCCGGCCTACAGCCTGATCGTGGCCGGTGTAGTGGGCGCAGACCCTACTCCTTACGACTGGGCCACCTGGCCTATGGCCAAGCGGGTGGCTGAGGCCAAAAAGCTGCTGGAGCAAGCCGGTGTGAAACCCGGCACCAAGTTCAGCTTTTCGTACAACACCAGTGAGTACCACAAGAAGATGGCAATCTTTGTCGCATCCGAGTGGAAGACCAAGCTGGACATCGTCATGGAAACCGAAAGCATGGAGTTCAAGGTGCTGGCCAAGAAGCGCCACGATGGCACCTACCAGATTGCGCGCAATGGATGGCTGGCAGATTACAACGATGCGACCAGCTTTTTGGCATTGGTGCGCTGCGACTCGGACCAGAACACCAATTTTTATTGCGATCGCAAGGCCGAAGAATTGATCAAGCAGGGGACTCAAAACGCCGATCCGGCCAAGCGCAAGGCGCTGTTGACCCAGGCCTCTAAAGTGATCATGGACGCCTACCCCATCATCCCGATGTTGCAGTACTCGCTGCCCCGGCTGATTAAGTCCTATGTGGGTGGGTATTCTGAGGCCAATACCCAGGACCACTACCGTAGCAAAGACTTCTACATCATCAAGCACTAGACGCCCGCTGCCATGTGGTCGTACACGCTGCGCCGGGTTCTGGCGGCGCTTCCCACCCTGGTGGTGGTGATTTCGGTTTGTTATATCCTGATGCATGCCACACCCGGCGGGCCGTTTGACTCAGACCGCAAGGTGGCGGCGGCCGTGCTGGCCAATCTGGAGGCTAAGTACCATTTGGATTTGCCACTGTGGCAGCAGTACCTGCTTTATTTCAAAGGCTTGCTGCAAGGTGACCTGGGCGCTTCGTTTCGCTATGCCGACTGGTCGGTGAATGACCTGGTTGGCAAAGCCCTGCCCGTGTCGCTGACGATTGGTGGCGTCTCCATGCTGCTGTCGCTGGCAATTGGTGTGACCCTGGGCATTGTGGCGGCGCTGCGCCAAAACAGCCTTGTGGACCATTTGGTGATGGTGATAGGCAACATCGGCAGCGCCTTCCCGAGCTTCGTGATTGGGCCGGTGCTGATTATGGTGTTTGCCATCTGGTTGAAGTGGCTGCCTGCGGGAGGCTGGAATGATTTCCAGCTGCGCTTTATCGTGTTGCCGGTGGCGCTGCTGACGTTCATCAACGTTGCCACCATTGGCCGTGTCATGCGGGGCAGCCTGATTGAAGTCATGCACAGCAACTTCATCCGCACGGCGCGCGCCAAGGGTTTGCCGACGAGGGTCGTTGTGCTGCGGCATGCCCTCAAGCCGGCGCTGTTGCCCGTGGTGTCTGTGGTGGGGCCGCTGGCGATTTCGTCCATTACGGCCGCACTGGTGACTGAAACCGTGTTTTCACTACCGGGCCTGGGCAAGCTGATCGTCAACGGCGCGGCTAACCGAGACTACACCCTGGTGTTGGGCCTGGTGGTGCTGATCACGGTGTTTGCCGTGCTGCTCAATTTGTTGGTGGACCTGGCCTATGCCTGGCTTGACCCGAAAATCCGCTACTGATCACGCCATGTTGCTGCCCCAAAAAAATGATGGTCTGGTGAATGCGCTCTCAAGCAGCGGCGTTGCAGATGTGCTGGCAGGGCGCAGCCTGTGGGCGGACGCGCGTTTACGGTTCCTGCGCAACCGAGCAGCGGTGGTGAGCCTGGTTCTGTTGCTGTTGATTGCACTGGCCTGCGTGGTCGGTCCCTGGGTGTTGCCGCATGCCTTTGACAGTGCAGACTGGAACCTGATGAATCACCCGCCGACGGCGACGAACGCTCATTTTTGGGGCACCGACGATGCCGGACGAGACCTGCTGGTGCGTTGCATGATCGGTGGCCGTATCTCGCTCGCCGTGGGGCTCCTGGGAACGCTGGCGTCCGTGGCCATGGGCATTGCCTGGGGTGCCACGGCGGGTTTTCTGGGAGGCAAGGTGGACGCCATCATGATGCGCATCGTGGACATGATGTATGCCATTCCCTATCTGCTGATTGCCATTTTGATGGTGACCATTCTGGGGCGCGAGTTCTATCTGGTGGTGCTGACCATCACCGTGTTTTCGTGGATGGACATGGCCCGTGTGGTGCGGGGGCAAACCTTGTCGTTGCGGTCCATGGAATACGTGGAAGCCGCGCGCGCCATGGGCGTGTCAACCAGCCGCATCATCTTTGCGCACATCGTGCCCAACCTGCTGGGCATTGTGATGATCTACACCACCATCACCGTGCCGGGCGTGATTCTGACCGAGTCTGTGCTGTCGTTTCTGGGCCTGGGCATTCAGGAGCCCATGACGAGTTGGGGTGTGTTGATTGAGGATGGCACCAAGGTCATGGAAGTCTCGCCCTGGCTATTGCTGTTTCCGGGGGCATTGCTTTCCATCACACTGTATTGTTTCAACTTCATCGGGGACGGCATGCGTGATGCGCTGGACCCCAAGGACCGCTAGACCCCATGGCCCTTCTTGAAGTCTCCCATCTGGGTGTGCAGTTTCAGACGCCTGACGGGCTGGTTACCGCGGTCAATGGCGTGAGCTTCAGTCTGGATCGGGGGCAGACACTTGGCATTGTGGGTGAAAGCGGCTCGGGGAAAACCCAGGCGGTGCTGGCCATGATGGGTCTGCTGGCAAGCAACGGGCAGGCAACGGGTAAAGCCAGCTTCAACGGCCAGGATCTTCTGGGTCTGGCACCAGTCAAGCTCAACCAGATTCGTGGCAATCGCATCGCCATGATTTTCCAGGACCCTATGACCTCACTCAACCCGTACCTGACGGTTGAGCGACAGATGACCGAGGTGCTTGAGTTCCATAAAGGCATGACGCGCAAACAGGCACGTGAGGGTGCCATCAGGGCGCTGGATGCCGTCAAAATCTCCGAGGCTGCGCGGCGCATCAACATGTACCCGCATGAATTCTCCGGCGGCATGCGCCAGCGCGTGATGATCGCGATGGCGCTGCTGTGTGAGCCCGATGTGCTGATAGCCGATGAGCCCACGACCGCGCTGGATGTCACGGTACAGGCGCAGATCATTGCGCTGATGCGCGAGTTGCAACGCGACCATGGCACTGCGATTGTGATGATCAGCCACGACCTAGGCGTGGTGGCCGGCCTGTGCGACAACGTCATGGTGCTTTACGGCGGGCGTGTGATGGAGCAGGGCAGTGCCGAGGCCATTTTTTACCAGCCAACCCATCCTTATACGGTGGGCTTGCTGGGTGCAGTGCCCCGGCTTGATGATGGCGACCGTCCCCTGGTGGCCATTCCCGGAGCACCGCCCAACATGGCGCGGCTGCCGCCGGGTTGCCCCTTCAGCGATCGATGCGTCTTCGCGGAAGCCCGCTGCAGAACGACCCGCCCCGATCTGGTGCCGGTGCCTGGCCGACCTGGCGTTTCGCGCGCGTGCCACAAGAGTCCGGATGAGGTAGTGCTGGCGATGGGGCGCGGCACTTGGCAAGGCACGTCATGAACATCAATCCCTTGATGTCGGTGCGGGATCTGGAAGTGCATTTCCGGGTGCGGGGCGTCTCGCCCTGGCCGTGGGCTGCGCCGCGCTTGCTCAAGGCGGTGGATGGTGTTTCTCTGGATATTTTTGCCGGCGAAACACTGGGCATCGTGGGTGAATCGGG
>JANOAP010000629.1:0-3742 GCA_031411175.1 Rhodoferax sp.
CCAGCGCAGAACTCTTGCCGAATTCCTTGCTGACAGCCGCGTGGCTGATGTCCATCCACAGGTGGCGCAGGCCTGCGATGAAGTGATGCAAGTAGGCCCAGATCAGAGCCAGTGCCACGAGTTTGATGAACCAGCCGGGTACAAATCCGATGCCGATGTTGAAGGCGGCGGTGAACCGGCTGAATGAGATTTCGCTGGAAACCGAGGTGTCGAACATCCAGATGATGAACGGCAGCAGCAAAAACATGATGAAGCCGCTGATGCGATGCAGGATCGACACAATTCCCGCTGGCGGCAACCGGTATCCGGGCAAATCAGTGAAAACGTTGATATTGCGAAATTCAGGCCGCTTGGGTCGGGAGGTGGAGGTCAGCTCGGTCATGCGTGGGCTTTCATGGATGTAACTGCTTTGTAATTATTTGAATAGGGCAAGTCTAAAATTCTATTGCAATGCAGCAAGCTGACATCGGGCTTGCAGGAATTATCTTTGCGGGCTAGTCAACTAAGCTCATTCCGATAGTAATGGGTATCGGTCAGATACAGCCCGCGCCGCAACTCCATGGGGGCGTCGTTGTAGGTGAACGCGACCCGCTCAACGCTTAGAAGCGGTGTATTTTGCTCTATTTTCAATAGCAAACTTTGCTCTGAATCCGGGAGTACAGCACGTATTTTTTCTTCAGCCCGCACCATACGCACGCCAAACTCGGTTTCAAACATCGCGTACATGGGCCCACGGTATTGGCTCAAGCGCTCAGCCGTAAGCCCCTTGAACGGCCCCCCTGGAAGCCAGATGTCTTCCAGGATGGTGGGGCTGCCGACATAAGAGAGAACCCGCCGAACCTGCAAAACGGCATCTCCGGTTCTCAGGGCGAGTGCCCGCGCCACGTCTGCGGCGGCGCGCAGGCGCTTGCAATCGATGATGTCGCGCTGGGCCGGGCCTTCACTGGCGGTGTCTCCGCTGTCAGGAATCAGTTTTAAAAAACGATATTGAACATGCTGCTCGGCATGGGTGGCCACAAAGGTGCCTTTGCCCTGTCGGCGAACCAGCAGGTTGTCCGCCGCCAGCTCATCAATGGCCTTGCGCACCGTACCCTGACTGACGCGAAAGCGCGTGGCCAGGTCCATTTCACTGGGGATGGCTTCACCCGGCTTCCATTCGCCGTTCTGCAAACTTTGCAGGATGAGGCTCTTGATTTGCTGGTACAGGGGGCTGAAGGCGGGTGCCTGTAACGCAGACACAGGCAGGCTCGCGGCCAGGGCCACGGTGCCCGCATGTTCAGCAAATGGGGTGATGGATTGATTCATGGAAAGCCGGGGCAATCATATCTTATATAAGACATAAGACAAATTGACCAGCGCGGGATATCGGGGGTAAACTCCTACTGCATCTCAAGAGGTTTCAGCCAGATATTTCTGCGCCCCCGGCACCTGTTTTACGACGTTTTTCATCCTTCCATTTCAACTTACTTCCTGGAGTTTTCTCATGAGCAAAGAGCCCGTCCGCGTCGCTGTCACTGGTGCAGCTGGTCAAATTGGTTATGCCATCCTGTTTCGCATCGCCTCGGGCGAAATGCTGGGCAAAGACCAGCCCGTGATCCTGCAATTGCTGGAAGTGCCGGTTGAAGGTCCGCAAAAAGCGCTCAAGGGCGTGATGATGGAGCTGCAGGACTGCGCTTTCCCCCTGCTGGTGGGCATGGAAGCCCATGGCGACCCGATGACCGCGTTCAAGGATGTGGATTACGCGCTGCTGATCGGTTCGCGTCCCCGCGGCCCGGGCATGGAGCGTGCCGACCTGCTGGCCGCCAACGCCCAGATTTTCACGGCACAGGGCAAGGCCCTCAACGCCGTGGCCAGCCGCAACGTCAAGGTGCTGGTGGTCGGCAACCCCGCCAACACCAACGCCTGGATCGCCATGAAAAGCGCGCCTGATCTGCCGCGCAAAAACTTCACCGCCATGTTGCGCCTGGACCACAACCGTGCGCTTTCGCAATTGGCTTCCAAAACCGGCAAGGCCGTGGCCGACATCCAGAAAATGGCCGTGTGGGGCAACCACTCGCCGTCGATGTACCCGGACTACCGCTTCGCCTCCATCAACGGTGCCAGCGTCAAGGACATGATCAACGACCACGACTGGAACGCCAACACCTTCTTGCCCACAGTGGGCAAGCGCGGTGCGGCCATCATCGAGGCGCGTGGCGTGTCGTCCGCCGCATCGGCTGCCAACGCCGCCATTGACCACATGCGTGATTGGGCGCTCGGCACGAATGGCAAGTGGGTCACCATGGGCATTCCGTCCGACGGCCAGTACGGCATTCCCAAAGACACGATGTTTGGTTTTGCTGTCACCTGCGAAGGTGGCGAGTACAAGGTGGTGCAAGACCTGCCGATCGACGAATTCAGCCAGGGCTGCATCAACAAGACCTTGAAAGAGCTGCAGGAAGAGCAAGCCGGAGTTGCACACCTGCTTTGATCGACGGGCTAATGGTCATGCATCCACGGGACGCTCTGATGGGGGCCCAGGCAGCGGCTGGGTTGTTGCCTGTCTGCGACCATTACTGCGGCGTTGAGGTGCGGATGCGCAAGAGCTTGGAGTTGCAGGCGCAGATGGCTGCAGAGTTTGGCACCTGTGTCTTTGACGTCACGCTCGATTGTGAAGACGGAGCGCCCGTCGGCGGCGAGGCAGACCATGCAAATATGGTGGTAGCCCTCGCCAATCAAGCTTGGGGTGCTAGCAAGACCATAGCACCCCGGATTGCCGCCAGGGTTCACCCGGTAGATCACCCAGCTTTTGAAGCCGATGTTGCCACCATTGTGGGTGGCGCGGGCAGCGCTCTTTGCCACCTGATGATTCCCAAGGTGGAGAGCGTCGCCGACGTCCAGCGCGCAGTTCATGCTGTCGACAGCGCCAGCCAGGGCGCCCGCAAAGGTGGCAAGCTTCCCCTGCATGTCCTGATCGAATCTCCCGGCGCGGTTCATCGTGCTTTTGACATTGCCGCCCACCCGCGTGTGCAGTCCATCAGCTTTGGTTTGATGGATTTTGTGTCGGCCCATGCTGGCGCGATTCCGGCCAGCGCCATGGGCGTGCATCTAGCACCCGGCAATACCCAGAATACCCAGCTAGGGCAGTTTGCGCACCCCCTGGTGATGCGCGCCAAGCTGGATATCGCCTCTGCCTGCCATGCGTCGGGGAAGGTGCCGTCGCATTGCGTGGTGACTGAATTCAATGACACTGCGGCCCTGAAGATGGCGGCCCGCAAGGCGGCACGGGAGTTTGGCTATACCCGCATGTGGAGCATTCACCCCAGCCAGATTCGCCCGATTCTGGAGGCCTTCTCACCCGACGAGATCGAGGTTGAGCAGGCCGCAGGCATTGTGCTGGCGGCTGACCAGGCGAACTGGGCACCCGTCAGCGTAGACGGCCAGTTGCATGATCGTGCGAGCTACCGCTATTTCTGGCAGTTGCTTGAGCGCGCGCACCAGACGGGCCGTAGCTTGCCAGTGTCGGTTCGGCGCTTTTTCTGATGTCTCTATTTTTCAACACCCCTAAGAGGAGCGCCGCAATGACCTTGAACAAGGCTACTTTTGCACCCCACCTGCTGGCACTTGCGCTCGCACTTCCATTCGCCCTGCCGCAGACACTGCTCGCGCAGACGGCTGCCGGTACGACGGCATCCACCGAAAAGAAGCCCGCCCGGCCATCGGCGAGCCGGACAGAGCTCAATACCAAGGCCAAACAAATGGC
>JANOAP010000630.1:0-5976 GCA_031411175.1 Rhodoferax sp.
CACAGGCACGGCGGTGGCGCAGACGGGGTTGATCGCCTTTGTGGGCCTGGCCGCGCCTCACCTGGCGCGGGCCGCCGTGAAGGCAACGCCTGGCCGCCTGATACTGCTGGCCAGCCTGGTGGGTGGCGTGCTGCTGATGGCGGCAGACACCCTGGCGCGCTGGCTGATCGCCCCGCAAGAACTGCCCGTGGGCATACTCACGGCAGTGCTGGGCGGCGGCTACCTGCTGTGGCTAATGCACCGCAACACCCGCACCGCCGGTGGGGCAGGTTTGTGATAGATGCTATCAATTCAATAGCTATGCAAGCCCACTCCGTGAGGGCCAGGCTCGGAAACACCGAGATATTGCACGACATTTCCCTGGCCATCCCCCAGGGCCGCTGGACCAGCATCGTCGGCCCCAACGGCGCAGGTAAATCGACCCTGCTCAAGGTGCTGGCCCACTTGCTGCCGCACACCGGCACCGTGACCTTGCTGGGTCAGCCACTGGCCAGTTTGCCGGGCCGCGTGCGGGCGCAGCAACTGGCCTGGCTGGGGCAAAACGAATCCACCGGCGATGACCTCGCGGTACAAGATGTGGTCATGCTGGGCCGCCTGCCGCACCAGCCCTGGTTGGCCCCGCCCAGTGAGGTCGACCACGCGGCGGTAGCGCGCGCCTTGCAGGCCACGCAGGCCTGGGAATGGCGGGGCAGGGCACTGGGCCAGCTCAGCGGTGGGGAACGCCAGCGCGTGCTGCTGGCCCGTGCGCTGGCCGTAGAGGCTCATGTGCTGCTGATGGACGAGCCTCTGGTCAACCTCGACCCGCCGCACCAGGCCGACTGGCTGGCGCTGGTGCAGACGCTGGTGGCGCGGGGCAAAACGGTGGTGAGCGTGCTGCACGAAATATCCATGGCGCTGCATGCGGACGAAATGGTCATCCTGGCGCAAGGCCGCGTGACGCACCAGGGTGCCTGCAGTGCGGCCACCACGCACCGCGCGCTGGAAGCGGTGTTTGACAAGCGCATTGCCATTCACGCGCTGGGCGATCAGTGGGTGGCACTGCCCGTCAGGAAATTAATTGGAATCTAACCCTCATTAAAAATGACCCTCATTAAAAAGGCCGACACGGTGACCGGGATGACGAGGGTGACGCGTGCGTTCAAGGCGGGGATTCCAGCGCAGCGGGGGATTGAGGACAAGTTTTGCGGCAAATTCGTGACCGGGCCAAATAGCGGCGAAAATAGCGGACTGAGACGAATTTTTCAGCAACCTACTTTCCGAGTTCACCGTGACCCCGACTTCCCCTGCAAAACATAACGATATTCGCCAACTTGATGAACTCACCGGCGGTGCATTCACGGCCCCGACCTCGGGGGAGCGGGCCGCCCGCGTTCGCGAGTGGCTTGCCCGGGTGCCTGCCCCGGACCAGTTGCAGGAGGTTTTCAGGGAGCTCAGTGGCCGCGACAAGGGTGCTGCCAAGCTGGTGCGTGAAAAGCTCGACGAGATCAAGCGTGCCAAGGGGCAGGAAGCCGTAGCGGCTGAGTGGTCAGGCAAGGCACAGGCGCTGCTGGCCACACCCAAGCTCAACATTGCTGATGCACTGGCCTGGCAGCGTGATGCTGCCAAGGCTGGCGCGCCGTTGTCGAAAGAACCACTCAACACCCTGAAGACCCAGCTGGCAGACCGCGTCAAGGTGATCGAAGACCTGCAGCACCGTGTGCAGGTGCAACGCGAGGCGGCCGTGCTGCTGGCCCAGCGCATCGAAGTGCTGTCCATGAAACCCTGGCGAGATGCGCAGGCCGTGTGGGATGCCCTTCGTGCGGATGTGGAGCACTGGCAGGCTCAGGCTGCGGCCTTGCTGGCCGACGCCAACTGGTCCAGCGTGGATATCAAATTTCCGCCCTTGCTGGAAGCTTCCAAATCCCAGTTGCTGGTGGTGTGGGATGCGTTTCAGGGCGCGCTGGCGCAGGCTGTTGCCGCCAGCGACGATGCTGCCGCACCCCTGCCGCCGGTGCCGGTCTGGGCCAATGAATTGCGTGCCGCCCGTGGCATTCCGGTGGAAACCGCGCCCCGCCCGCAAAAGCCGAAGATCGACCCCGAAGTCAAAGCCCAGGCCCAGGCCACGGTGCGCGAGGTTTTGGCCAAACTGGAGCTTGAAATTGCCGAAGGCCATGGCAAAGCCAGTGCCGGTGCCGCCAACGCGCTGCGCAATGCGCTGAAGGAATTCGGCAAGGCCATCGAAGACAAACTGGAAAACCAGGCCCATGCTGCGCTGGCGGCCGCCGGTGAGTTGGAGGGCTGGCAGCGCTGGCGTGCCGACCAGTTGCGCGAAGAGCTGGTGGCCAAGGCCGAGGGCCTGCTCAAGCGTGAGCCGGGGCATGAGCTGGGCGGGCGCAAGATGCAGGAAACCCTGCGCACACTCCGCGAACAATGGAAGCAGACCGACCAGGGCGGGGTGCCCAACCATGGCTTGTGGAAGCGCTTTGACGAAGCTTGCAACCAGGCCTACAAGGTGGTGGAAGCCTGGCTGGAAAAAATCAAGGCCGAGTCCGCCGAGAACAAGGCCCAGCGCCTGGCGCTGATCGCAGAAGTCAACGCCTGGGCGGCGGACAACACCACCGCGCTGGACGACGACTGGAAAGGCTTCAACCGCATCCTGCATCAGTTTGGTGACCGCTGGCGTGAATCCGGACATCTGGGTGAAAAAGCCTTCGCAGAAATGCAGCCGCTGTGGAAGACGGCCATCAACGCGGCTGCGGCACCCCTGGAGGCGCTGCAAAAACTCAGCGTTGAGCAGCGCCAGGCCATGATTGAAGAGGCAAAGGTACTGGGTGCTGCGCCGGTGCTGCGCATCGATGCCGTCAAGGCCCTGCAACAGCGCTGGCAGGCCGAGGCGCATGCCGTGCCGCTGGACCGCCGGTTCGAGCAAAAAATGTGGGATGCGTTCCGCAAGCCAATTGACGATGCCTTCAACCGCAAGACGGCCGAGCGCGAAAAGGCCGATGCGGCCCTGGGCGCACGCGACCGCACCGTGCTGGATGCCGCCAAGGCCCTGGAGGCGACCAATGCCTCAGCCGATGCACAAGCCATTCGCAGCGCGATGGCAGCGCTGGATGCCGCATTGCGTGGCCAGGCGCAAGCGCAGGCTGACGTGAAAGCGGCAGTCACCGCAGAGGCGGGTGCGCAGCAAATGGCTGTTCAGGCCGCCTCACCCGCAGTTGACGGGTCAAATGAGGCTGTAGCCCCCGTTGAACAAGCTTCATCAGCTACTGAAAATGTAGCAAATGAAAACGCTGCGGCAGAAAGTAGTACTACAGAAAGTGACGCGGCTGACGCAGCACCGGCTCAGGCACCTGTTGACGCACCCGTCGTGGTGGCACCGCCGCCCGCCCCCCGCAAACCCGTGGTGGCCGTGCGGGGCGATGACCGCCCCGGCATGAAAAAGTCTGAGCCTGCTGCGCCGATGCGGGGTGGCAAATTTGGTGACCGCAAAGACGGCCCTCGCGGTGATCGCCCTGATCGCCCATCGCGTCCCGATTCGCGCAGTGGCATGGGAGCGGGTGGCCGTGACGGTGCCGGTTTGGGTGCGCGCGATGGCGGGCGTGACGGTGGACGCGATGGTGGACGCGACTTTGCGCACAGCGACGCGCCACGTTTGGGCGACACCGCATTCCGTGCGCAGCGCGACGCGCTGGAGCATGCGCAAATGGCGCTTAAAAAGCTGGCAGCGCAGGCCCATGGTGAAACCCTGGTGCAGTTGCTCACGGCCTGGGAGAAGCGCGATGCAACGCAGGTTCCCACTGTTCAGGCCCTGGGCAACCGCACCAACGCGGCCACGCGCACGGCCTGGACCCAGGCGCTGGCCGCAGCTCCCAAGGGTGATGCGGCGCAGTCCCTGCTGCGGCTGGAAATGGCCGCCGAAGTCCCAACACCCGCCGAACACATCAGCGCGCGGCGCATGCTGCAATTGCAGTTGCTGACCAAACGCAACGACCCCGGACCATCCCAGACCTGGGGCCAGGACGCGGCGGCTGTGTTGGGAAGTGCGTTTGATCCGGAAAGCGCCCGCCGGGTGCAAAATGTGCTCAGGGTTCTGCTCAAGAATTGATTGGATTCTGGTGTGAGCGCCAGGACAAGGTGATTGAATAGGAAGACGTCGTCATGGATTCTGTAGAAAGCCTGCTCAAGCGCCTGGAACAGCTCAACGCCATCGGCGTGTCGCTCTCGCGTGAGCGCGACATCACGCGCCTGCTGGAGACCATCCTGCTGGCGGCCAAGACGATCACCAATGCCGACGGTGGCACGCTGTACCGCATGATGGAGGACGGCCGGACGCTGCGCTTCGAGATCCTGCGTACCGACTCGCTCAATATTGCCATGGGGGGTACGTCCGGCGTTGCCATCAATTTCCCGAACCTGCCGTTGCGTGACGAAAACGGCGCCTCCAACGACTCGCTGGTGGCGGCCTATGCGGCTATCCACAGCCAGACCGTCAATATTGCCGATGCCTATACCGAGGCCAATTTCGACTTCTCGGGCACGCGGCGTTTTGACGAACGCACGGGTTACCGATCGCAGTCTTTCCTGGCGGTACCCATGAAAGACCACGAGGGTGAGGTCATCGGCGTGCTGCAGCTGATCAACGCGCACAAGATGGGCACCAAGGAAGTGGTGCCGTTTTCGACCGCCGACCAAAGCCTGGCCGAGTCGCTGGCCTCGCAGGCGGCTATTGCGCTGACCAACCGGTTGCTGATGACCCAGCTCGAAGAATTGTTTGAGTCATTCATCAACCTGATCAATCTGGCGATTGACGAAAAATCCCATTACACCGGTGGTCATTGCCAGCGGGTTCCGGCGCTCACCATGATGCTGGCCGAGGCTGTCACCGCGACGACCGAAGGCCCGCTGGCGGCTTTCAGCATGAGCGACCGTGACCGCTACGAGCTCAAGATCGCCGGCCTGCTGCACGACTGCGGCAAGGTCACCACGCCCGTGCACGTGGTGGACAAAGCCACCAAGCTGCAAACCCTTTTCGACCGCATCGATCTGGTGGACACGCGCTTTGAAGTGCTGAAGCGTGATGTGGAAATCGAAAGCCTGCGCAAGCAACTGGCGCTGCGCAAGCAGGCCGACCCGGAGGCCGAGGATCGCCTGGCGGGCGATTGCCGCAAGCAGATCGACGCGCTGGATGATGAGCGCGAGTTCCTGCGCCATGCCAATCTGGGTGGGGAGGCCATGTCGGAGGACGCCATCAAGCGGGTTCGTCAGGTGGGCAGCCATCACAAGTGGCGCAATGTGGACGGCGTCGAGACGGAGTTCCTGACGACCAACGAGGTCGAGAACCTGACGATTCGTGCGGGCACGTTGACGCTGGCCGAGCGTGACACCATCAACCACCATATCGTGGCCACCATCAAGATGCTGGAGCAGTTGCCCTGGCCCAAGCATTTGCGCAATGTGCCCGAGTATGCCGGCGGCCACCATGAGCGCATGGACGGCAAGGGCTATCCCAAGGGCCTCACGCGCGACCAGATGTCAGTGCAGGCGCGCTCCATGGGCATTGCCGACATTTTTGAAGCGCTGACCGCCAGCGACCGACCCTACAAGCCCGGCATGAAGCTGTCACAGGCCATGGGCATCATGAACAAATTCAAGCTGAACGGCCACATTGACCCGGACCTGTTTGATATTTTCCTCAAGCAGGGCGTGTACCAGCGCTATGCGGAGCAGTTCCTCGATCCGTGGCAGATCGATGAGGTTGATCCGCAGGGTTGGTAGGGCACTCGTCAGTGGGAGCCGATGCGGGTTGACTATTTGCGGGGCGCGCTTTGCAGCAAGTCAGCCAGTTGCGACTTCCATAACCTCGCCAGACCAATCGTGCTGTGTCCAATAGTCTGGTCGCTTGCCGGAATCAGGTAATAGCGGGCGTTCTTCACGCGCTTGAGTTCGCGGTCCATCAGGCCGGTCTCGGGCGGGTTGCGCTCATCGTCGGCTGAA
>JANOAP010000631.1:0-11588 GCA_031411175.1 Rhodoferax sp.
GGCGTTGTTGCCCGCGCCGGTGTTTGAGGTCGTCCCGACCACGCAGGGTCAACAAACTGTGGTATTTGCCGGGGGCTGTTTCTGGGGCGTGCAAGCCGTGTTTCAACACACCAGGGGCGTGCTGAACGCCGTGTCAGGCTATGCCGGTGGCGGCAAAGACACGGCCAACTACAACGCCATTGGCAGCGGGCGCACCGGCCATGCGGAATCGGTACAGGTCACTTATGACCCGACACAGGTGTCTTACGGCAAGCTTTTGCAGATCTACTTTGGCGTGGCACACGACCCTACCCAGCTCAACCGCCAGGGCCCGGACACTGGCACGCAGTACCGCTCCGCTGTGTTCTACAAGGATGACAGCCAGAAGCAGGTGACCGAGCGCTACATGGCCCAGCTGGAGGCCAGCAAGATATTCAAGGACAAGATCGTCACGCAACTGGTACCCCTGTCAGGTGCGATCATGTTTTACCAGGCTGAGGGCTACCACCAGGACTACGCCACGCTGCACCCCAACCAACCTTACATTGCGCAATTTGACTTGCCCAAACTGGCCAGCCTTAAAAGGGTCATGCCGAATGTGTGGCGGGAAACGCCTGTGCTGGTGGCGGCCAAACCGTAGGGATCAGCTCGTTCAGGCGGGTGTCTGCCCAAAATGCTGTGCCACCAGATCTTTCAGCAATTGATTGACGTAGCGGCTCAATCGGGTTGCGGGCCGAGCGGTCGGCACTGCCAGTGTCAGGCTGTTGCGAATCGCAGGCGCGCTGATGACGGCCACATAAAGCGGTTGCGGATAAGACCACGCCCGGACGGCGCTCACCGGCATCACTGAATCTGCCACACCACGCGCCACCAGCGACAGCACGGTTTGCACGGAATCCACTTCAGCCGCGAGCTTTAGCGACAGGCCCTTGGGATGGGTGTGCTTTTCAAGCAATTGGCGCAAGGTGTGCGGCCCGCTGGGCATCACCAGCGTGCGCTGAACCACGTCAACCAGCTTGAGCCGCGCAGGCAGCGACTGGGTACTGACCAGAACCAGCCGCTCCCTGACCAGCACTTCTTGCTGGATCTGGGGCGACGGTGGTGAGTCAAACACGATGGCCACATCCACGCGGCCTGCCACCAGCCACTCTCTCAGACGGATGCTCAAGCCCTCCACCACGGTGATGCCGGCCTGCGGAAACTGCGTGCGGAACCGCTCGACCAGATCGGCCGTGATCACATGGGCAACCCGCGGCGGCAGCCCGACCGTGACACGCCCCCGCGGGATGGACTGGCGCTCGCGCATGTCGGCGCTGGCCCGCTCCATCAGATCAAAAATGCCACGCGCATGGGCCAGCAAGGCCAGGCCGGCCTCGGTCAAGGCGACGCCGCGACCCGTGCGCTCCAGCAGCCTTTGACCCACCTCGGCTTCAAGCAATTGCACCTGCCGGCTCAACGAAGGCTGCGACAGATGAAGTGCCGCTGCTGCACGGCTGAAACTGCCCGCATCGGCGACGGCGACAAAGTACTGCAATCGAGTCAAATCCATGACCGCATTATGTGTTTTTCAAATAGCTGGTATTGAATGGAGGCCTTTAACGAGGCCCGTGGACGGGTCACAATCAAACCCATGGCGACCGACCTTTCCACACCCGTTCTCACCTACAACCCACATACCGAATCGTCGGCGCTGAAGCTGCCGCCCCTCTCGTGCGACAGCCATGTGCATGTGTTTGGTCCAGCCGAACGCTTTCCCTACGCCGCCACACGCGCCTTTACGCCGGTGGACGCGCCCAAGGAAGCCCTGTTCGCGCTGCATCGCACGTTGGGTGTGCAGCGCTGCGTCATCGTGCAGTCCATCGTCCACGGTCTTGACAACCGCGCTGTGGAAGATGCCGTGGCTGCGGGCGGTGGCCGCTACCTCGGCGTGGCCCTGGTGCCCGTCAATGTGGCGGATGCCGAGCTGGCGCGTCTGGCGGGTGCCGGCATGCGTGGCGTGCGGTTCAACTTCATGCGGCACCTGGCGGGCTCCACCGACGTCGAGGGCATCATCGCCCTGACCCACCGCCTGAAGCCGCTGGGCATGCATTTGCAGGTTCATTTTGAAAGTGCGCTGGTCAACATGCTGGCGGCGCCGCTGTCGCGCAGTGCGGTTCCCGTGGTGATGGACCACATAGGCCGAGTTGATGCAATGCTGGGGGCTGATCATGCGGACTTTGCAGCCCTGTTCAAGCTGCTTCAAAACCCGCTGTTCAGGGTCAAGGTCAGCGGCATTGACCGCATCGACTCGCAGCCCGCCCCCAAACCGGATTACGCCCACGGTATTACCCTGGCCCGCTTGCTGGTGCAAAGCTACCCGCACCAATGCCTGTGGGGTACCGACTGGCCGCACCCCAACCACACGCATATCCCCAGCGACGCAGCACTGGTGAACGCGTTGGCCAAAATCGCGCCGACAAAAGCCCTGATGGCCAGCCTTCTGGTGGACAACCCTGCCGATTTTTACCGCTTTGCACCATGACCCCTCACGATCAATTTGCCCCCACACCAGGATTGGCTGGTAGGGTCGCCCTGATCACGGGTGCCGGGTCCGTCGGCCCCGGCTGGGGCAATGGCCGCGCAACGGCTGTGCGCTTTGCCCAGGAAGGCGCCAGCGTCTTTGGCGTCGATCAGGACATGCAGCGCCTGGCTGAAACCGCGCGCTTGATTGAGTCCGCAGGCGGCGTTTTCAAGGCCGGCACCTGCGACGTCACCACCAGCGCGTCGGTCGCCGACATGGTGGCACGCTGCATAGCTGAATTCGGCCGCATTGATGTGCTGGTCAATAACGTCGGCGGTTCCGCCAAAGGCGGCCCGGTGGAGATGACGGAAGACGTGTGGGATGCCCAGATTGACCTGAACCTCAAGAGCGTCTTTTTGACCTGCAAGCAGGTGATTCCCCACATGCTGACGCAAGGCGGTGGCGCGATTGTGAACATATCGTCTACCTCCGGCCTGCGCTGGACCGGTGCAGCCCAGATTGCCTACGCTGCGACCAAGGCCGGGGTGATCCAGTTCTCGCGCGTGCTGGCCGTGCAATACGCCAAGCAAGGCATCCGCGTGAACACCGTCGTGCCCGGCCAGTTGCACACACCCATGGTCGAGGTGCGTCTGGCTCGCCAGCGCGCGGGCGGCGATGTGCAGGCGCTTCTCGCACAGCGGCAGTCGCGCATTCCCCTGCCCTTCATGGGCGATGGGCGCGACACGGCCAACGCGGCCTTGTACCTGGCTTGCGACGAATCCCGATTTGTCACAGGCACTGAAATCGTGGTCGACGGCGGCATGTCCGCGCGCTGCGACTGATCACCATCAACAACCCTCACGGAGACGACCATGCCCCCTGTATCTCAAGCCTTTCCTTCAGGCTTTCAGCCTTCATACCTGCGCCGCGCCCTGGTGCTGGGCCTCGCAGGCGTAGCGCTAGCGCTTCCCATGGCGGCCCAGGCGCAGGCTCCGGTCAAAATAACCCGTGTGGTGGTGGTGTTTCCACCGGGCGGCCCGGTGGACTTTGTGGCCCGCACCCTTGCCGACCAGTTGGGCAAGGAACTGGGCCAGCAGGTCATTGTTGAAAACAAGGCCGGTGGCAATGGTGCTATTGCCGCCGAGTTTGTCTCGCGGGCCGCGCCCGACGGCAGCACGCTGTGGCTGACCAGTGTGGGTGCTGTGGCCATCAACCCCGCGTTGTACGAGAAACTGCCTTATGACCCGGTGCGGGACCTGGTGCCGGTGTCCCTGGTTGTCAATAACGTCGAAGTGCTGGTGGTGCCTGCCAACGCGCCGTACAACACGGGTGCTGACATGGTGACCGCTGCCCGCGTACCGGGCTCGAAACTGACCATGGCATCGTCCGGCACCGGTAGCGTGCCGCACCTGGCCATGGAGTTGCTCAATGACGCGGCCAAGATCGACCTGCTGCATGTGCCCTACAAGGGAGCAGCACCCGCCATCACCGACGTCATTGCGGGCCACGTGAGCGGCTTTTTTGGCGACATCCCCGGCCTCATTGGCCACATCAAGGGCGGCAAGCTCAAGGCCATTGGCATTGCCGCCCCCAAACGGCATCCCCTGCTGCCCGAGGTCAAGACCTTCGCCGAGATGGGCGTGCCCGGTGTGGACTCTGACAACTGGTACGCCCTGTTTGCATCCAAAGGCACACCACAAGCCGAAGCAGACCGCGTGAGCCAGGCCGTGCGGCGCGCGCTGGGCACTGAAGCGGTGAAGTCCAAGCTTCTGTCCTCGGGTGCGGAGCCTGCGCCATCCACACCTGTGGAACTGGCTACGCTACTGAAAAGTGACTCCATCAAATGGGCCCGCGTGGTGAAAGCCAAAAACGTGAAACCCGATTGAACCTATGTACCCCCACGTTCACCCACTTCGTGTAGCTCTCTGCCCCCCGAGGGGGCCCAAGCCTGCTTGGGGCGGCCCGGCGCTGGCTTGATCATGCGCATCACTCCCATCGAACCCGGAACTCGTCCCGAGCTGGCTGCGCAAGAGGCGCAGATCGTCGCCGAGCGGGGCCGCATCTCGCCGCTGTACCAGGTGCTACTCAACAGCCCGCCCATCGCCCATGGCTGGGAGCAGATGCTGTCTGCCGTGCGTAACCGCAATAGCCTGCCCGCCGGTCTGCGCGAGCTGGTCATCTTGCGGGTGGCTGTGCTCAATCGGGCCCCTTATGAGTTCGACGCGCATGTGCCCCATGCGCTGGCGGCCCAAGTCGCGCTAGCGGCCATTGACGCAATCCGCACGGTGCCCCTGGCCCCCGGCGCGCCTTTCTCTGTGCCCGAGCGCGTGGCCTTGGCGCTGACCGATGCCATGACCCGCGACATCGACGTGCCCGACGCCCTGTTCGCCGAGGTGCAAACCCACTTCAATGCACAAGGCCAGATCGACCTGACCGCCACCATTGCCGCCTACAACATGGTGTCGCGCTTTCTGGTGGCGCTGCACATCGGGCACTGACCCTATGCCACGCACCACTGACTTCATCCTGCTGCGATGCACGCTGGAAGACGCCTCCGGTCTGGCCCCTGCAGCCGCCCGGTCTTGCGCGCAGAGCCCCTGGCCCATGACACTCTACCGCGCAGCCTGGTCGGAAGAAACCCACCACGCTGTCATCTATGGCCGCCTGGCGCAACGCAGCAGTCTCACGCCAGCAGACCTAGAGCCACTTGCTGCGCTCTGGCACGCGCTTTGCCCGACCGCCTCTGAAACTCGCCTGGACCGGCTGGAGCAGGTGTTTGACAGCCCAGGGCATTCGAGCTCAAACACGCCCGTGTTTCACTACGTGGTCGAGATGGACCCCGACGACGGCTGGATGCCGGAGATTGCCCGCTGGTACGACACCGAGCACATGCCCGGCCTGGCAGCTGTGCCGGGTTGTATCCACACCAAACGCATGCTCAACCATGACCACGGCCCCCTGTCGCTCGCCTGCTATGACTTGGTCACCCAGGAGACGCTGGGCTCCCCACCTTGGCTAGCCGTGCGCGGCACGGCGTGGAGCGACATCACACGTCCGCATTTCACCAACACCCGCCGTACCATGATGAAGGTGATGGCATGACTCTGTTGCAACCCACCCGCCGCACCCTGCTTGGCAGGGCCGCTGCTGCGGGGCTTTCGAGCCTGCCGCTATTTGCCCGCGCACAAACCACCTGGCCCAACCGCCCCGTGCGCTTCGTGGTGCCCTTTGTACCCGGAGGCACGTCCGACATCGTGGCACGCACGACCGCCAATGAGTTGACCCGGCTGCTGGGCAGCCCCGTGGTGATTGACAACAAGGCCGGTGGCGGTGGCGTACCAGCCATGCTGGAAGTGGCCCGTGCGCCAGCCGACGGCCACACCCTGATCCTGGGCCATGTGGGCTCGCTGGCCGTCAACCCCTACATCTTTCAGAACACGGGTTATGACGTGAACCGCGACTTTGCGCCCGTTACCCTTCTGGCCAAAGTACCCAGCCTGTTTGTGATTCACCCGGATGTGCCCGCTAGAAATCTCACCGAGTTTGTGGCCTATGTGAAGAAGAACCCCGGCCGCCTCAATTATGGCTCTGCCGGTAACGCCAGCGCGGGACACCTGGCCATGGAGTACCTGAAGCTGACCACCGGCATGTTCATCACGCACATACCGTACCGTGGCACCGGGCCTGCGCTGACCGACTTGCTGGCGGGCCGGACCCAGGCTTTTTCAGCAGGCACGCCAGCGCTTCTGCAGTACATCAAGAGCGGCAAGCTGCGCGCGATTGCCACGGGCACACCGAAAAGACTGCCGTCCCTGCCCGACGTGCCTACCGTGGCAGAGTCCGGCCACAAGGGGTTTGAATCAGTGCAGTGGTACGGCGTGATGGCACCCGGTGCCACGCCGCCCGACATCATCCGGCGCATCCAGGAGGAATGCGCCAGGGCACTGGCATCGCCTGCCATCGCCGAGCGATTTGCCTCCGAAGACGCCACCACAGGCGGCGGCCCGGCGGCGGAGTTTGGGGCCTTCATCACGCAGCAGCAACGCTTGTGGAAAGACATTGTGCTGCGCGCCAAAATCAGGCCAGACTGAGGGAGTTGCAACACTGCTACCCGGTCAATACACCCCCAGGCAGACCAGATCCGGACGAGTTCGCTTGGCGTGTGTATTCACAACGATGACCCCGTCAGACGGTCTTTTATAGCTATTTTATCTATAGCATTGATGACTGAAAAGCGTCTGCCCTGCCGTTGGTAATTGCGCCACCAGGATGCAGCCGGTCGCGGATTCGGTCATCACCAATTCATTCTTATCCGGACGAAAGGTGACATTGGTCACCGTGCTGCCTGCCGGGCTCTTCACAAAATGCGTCACTTCGCCGGCAGGGCTGAGCACAAAAGCGCCACCCAGGCTGGCGTGGGCCACCAACAGGCGGCCATCCGCGTCCAGCGCCAGGCCATCCGGGCCGCTGGTGCCAAAGAAGGTCTGGAAAGACCCCATCTTGCTGATAGAGCCATCGGCCAAGAGCGGGGCACGCCACACCTGGTTGGCACGGGTCACCGCAACGAACAATACTTTGCCGTCGGCGCTGAGGGCGATGCCGTTTGGGCTGGGCGCGTTGCCCAACAGCAGGTCGAGTCGCCCGCTGACGGGATCGAACCGGTAAACGCGGCCGGTCGGATCGTGCAGGCCGGTCTGGCCCTGGTCGGTGAAATACAGCTGGCCTTGGGCGTCGAACGCCAAGTCGTTCACGCCCTTGAATGATTCGCTATTGCGATGGCCCAGCACGGTCGTGATGCGCCCATCAGTCAGGTCCAGACGCAGGATGCCTTGCTGGTAGTCGGCTATCCACAGGCTGCCGTCAGCGTGGATGGCCAGGCCATTGGGCCAGCCGCCGTACTCTGCTATGCAATGCCATTTCAAGTCAGCGTCAATCCTGAGGATGCGGCCATGCGGAATGTCCGTCACGTACAGGTTGCCCGCCCGGTCAAAGCACGGGCCTTCGAGAAAGCTGTCTGCGATGTGCCCCGGCTTGTTGGCATCAGCCCAGGCACTGCGGACAGGCCGTCGCAGTGCGTCGGGCATGCGCGTCAAAACCCGGGCTTCAATGACTTGCGGAGGCGCAAATGAAAGATTCATCATGGAACGGGTTTGCTTACTCGGGCTTCACGCCGGCGATTTTTGCTGCCTCGGCCCAGGTTTTGGTTTCCTGCCTGATGAAGCTGGAAAACTCCGCTGGATCGAGGCCACCGGTCTGGGCACCCTGCTGTGCAAAGCGCTCCTTCAGAGCAGCGTCCGTCAGCGCTTTTTTCACCTCGCCCTGCAGCTTGTTGACCACATCAGGCGGCGTGCCCTTGGGTGCTGCCAGGCCAAACCAGTTGGTCACGGTATACCCCGGCAGACCTGCCTCTTTGAAGGTGGGCACGTCAGGCATTCCGGGCAGGCGCTTGTCGCCCGTGACGGCCAGCGCACGGATCTTGCCGCCTTTGACCTGCGCCATCGCCGTCGGGCTGGCGGTGATGAGCAAATCCACCTGGTTCGACATCACACCCAACATCGCGTCACCCGCGCCCTTGTACGGAATGTGCGTGATAAATAGTTTGCCTTCTTTCTTGAAAAGCTCGGCGGACAGGTGGGTGGAGCTGCCCGCGCCGCCCGAACCAAAATTGAGTTTGGCGGGGTTCTTCTGGGCAAAAGCCAGCAGTTCCGGTAGTGTCTTGAAGGGAGAAGCCGCGCCAACCACCAACACCACCGGCGTCAACGCAATCGTGGTGACGGGCACCAACCCCGTGGCGTGGTCCCAGGGCAGCTTGGCAAACAGCGATGGCAACATGGCGTAGGTGGTGTCATTGGTCAGCAGGGTGTAGCCGTCTGGAGCAGCTTTAGCCACGGCGTCAGTGCCGATGGTGCCGCTGGCACCGGTCTTGTTCTCTACAAAAAACGACTGCTTTGTCTGTTCCGTGAGCTTTTGTGCGATCTGGCGCGCTGCGTAGTCGGTGGTGCCACCAGGCGCATAGGGCACGATGATGCGCACGGGTTTGTCGGGCCAGGCATTCTGTGCTGTTGCGACGATGGCAACGCTGCAAAGACCCAGTGCGGTCAGCATACGGTTTACTTTGGTAGTCATAGCGATTTTCCAGTTGAGTTGAGGGGTTCGGTCGAGTTTGATGCCTGAAGGGTGAGTCAGTGAATTTTTGGGTTCAATCTCCTGCCGCAAAGCGGTCTGCCTTGAGTGCCCCAATCTGCGCGGCGCTGTAGCCCACTTCCTTCAGCAGTTCGCCGGTATGCTCGCCCAAACGGGGTGGGTTCAGGCGCAGGCCAGGGCGTAGGCCGTCCAGTGTGAGCGGCAGCAAGGGCACGCGGGTGGTCTTGCCATCGGGCAAGGTCAGCGGTGCCAGGCCACCCGTGGCATTGAGGTGAGGGTCGTCGAACAAAGCCTGGGGGCGGGTGATGGGCGCAAACGGTAGTGCGTTTTTTTCAAACACCGCGCTGATGTCGGCTGCACTGCTGTTGGCCAGATGCGAGCGCAGGATGGGCATCATCCACTCGCGGGCCAGGACACGGTCATTGTTGGTCTTCAGACGCGGGTCAGCCTTGAGTTCGTTCAGTGCAAACGCGTCGCAAAAAATGGCCCATTGGGTGTCGCTGACAGCCGCCAGAAAAATCTGCTCGCCGTCTTTCACGGTGAACACGTCGTATACCGCCCAGGCCGAAATGCGGCTGGGCATGGGGTCAGCAGCCTTGCCGGTGACGGCAAACTGCATCATATGCTGGGCCACCAGGAACACATTATTCTCGAACAGAGCCGACTGCACCTCCTGGCCCTTGCCCGTCTTCTCGCGCAGAGCCAATGCCGCCATGGCACCAATGGCACCGAACATGCCGCCCATGATGTCGTTGACGCTGGTGCCCGCGCGCAACGGGTCACCGGAGCGCCCGGTCATGTAGGCCAGGCCTCCCATCATCTGCACCACTTCATCCAGCGCGGTTCGGTGGTCGTAGGGGCCGGGCAAAAAACCCTTGTGGCTGACGTAGATGAGTCGTTCATTCAGCTGGCTGAGCGACGCATAGTCCAGCCCCAGCTTTTTCATGGTGCCGGGCTTGAAGTTCTCACTCACGATGTCGGCTGTGGCAATTAGCCTGAGCGCCACTTCCAGCCCTTGAGGTGTTTGCAGGTCCAGCGCGATGCTCTTCTTGTTGCGGTTGAACATGGGGAAAAAGCCTGCGCCTGACCCCATCAGTTTGCGCGTGTTGTCCCCGGCAATCGGCTCCACCTTGATGACTTCCGCACCCAGGTCTGCCAGCACCATGCCGCAGGTCGGGCCCATCACCATGTGGGTAAATTCAACCACACGGATTCCCTCATAGGGTAGGGTTTTTTTAGAGGCTTGTTCAGACATGGTTCAACTCCTTTTTCCAGCCCTTGGGCAAACCCGCCTCGGGCGTCATGCCATACACCGGCTCTCCCGGCAGGCCGGCCATCAGCGGTGCCCGCGCGGCAATGAGCTTTTCAATATCGATGCCGGTCTTCACGCCCATGGCTTCGAACATGAAGACCAGGTCTTCGGTGACCACATTGCCGGAAGCCCCTGGTGCGTAGGGGCAGCCGCCAAGACCACCCAGCGAGGCATCGAACGTGCGCACACCCACGTCGTAGGCTGCCAGGCAATTCGCCAGGCCCAGGCCGCGTGTGTTGTGCATGTGGGCGGCGCCAGTGCGCTCGCCAATCTCGGCGCGCACCCTGTTGAACAGGCGGCGCACCTGGGCCGGGTTGGCCATGCCGGTGGTGTCTGACAAGCCAATTTCGTCAGCGCCCGCCTCGATCACGGCTGCGGCCAGCCAGACCACATCGTCATCCGTTACTGCGCCCTGCAGGGTGCAGCCAAAGGCGGTTGACATGCCTGCCTCCAGTTTCACGCCGGGTGCCATGTCGCGCCGCAGTGCGGCAATGCAGCGCACCTCTTCCACCATGGCTTCGCGCGTCATGCGCACATTGGCCAGCGAATGCGCCGCACTGGCCGACACCGGCACGGTGATCTTGTGCACCCCCGCTTGCAGGGCGGCCTGTGCACCCCGCAGGTTGGGCACCAGCGCCATCACCGTCCAGCCCGGTTTGGTCAATGCATATTTCACGATTTCGGCGGCATCGGCCATTTGCGGCAGCAGGCGGGCCGGCACAAAGGATGCCACTTCGATATCTCGGATGCCGCTGGCGTGCAGGGCGTCGATCCATTTGAATTTGTCGGCCGTGGCCATGGTGGCCTTGACCGATTGCAGGCCGTCGCGCGGACCTACCTCGCTGATCAGCACGTCATATTTTGATTGGCTTGTCATCATTGATTAAATTCTGTAAGATAGAATATAGTTCTGTTTAGTGAAATAATGCCCAAGCTTGCCAGACTTGTCAAGTCCCCGCCCCAATCAGCCTGACACCCCTTTTTCAAAGGAGAAGCCCCATGCCCCGCAAAGCCCGGATTGAGTCGCTTGCCGATGCCCACGCCGCCCCAGGCGGTGCCGCTGCCGTGGACAGGTCTCTGAGCCTGCTGGGCGCGTACCGTAAAGGCGACGTCTCACTCGGCCTGGCCGAGCTGGCCGAACGCACCCAGCTTTACAAGAGCACGGTGCTGCGCCTGCTGGCCTCACTGGAGCACGCGCGCCTGGTGCAACGGCTTGAAGATGGCCGCTACGGACTGGGCTCCGAAGTGGCCCGCCTTTATGGCATTTACGCGGCGTCGTTTTCGTTGGACAAAGTAGTGCTACCGGTATTGCGCAAGCTGGTGGCCGTGACCGGCGAGAGCGCGGCCTACCACGTGCGCCAGGGCGAAGCCCGCCTGTGCCTGTACCGCGTGGACTCGCCTCACCCCATCCGTGACCACATCAAGGCCGGCGACATACTGCCCATGGACCGGGGCACAGGTGCTCGCATATTAGTAGCGTTCAATCCCGCATTGGCGGGGGCCAAAAGCACGAAAGACAGGAATCTTTACGCCAAAATCCGGGAACAAGGCTACTACGCAGCGACAGGCGACCGGCTGGCCGACGTGGCCGGCATTTCGGTACCCGTGTTCAAGGCCGATGGCAGCCTGGCCGCTGCCCTGACCTTGACCATG
>JANOAP010000632.1:0-5422 GCA_031411175.1 Rhodoferax sp.
ATTCCGATCTCTCTGGCCGTGTTGTGGATCGAGCTCGCCCAGGGCTTGGGGCTTGCGGCGCGCGGCGTGGGCTTTCCGGGGCATTTCATGGTCAAGGTGAACCTGCCCAAAGGCCAGGTGGTGATCGATCCGTTTGACGGGCAATCGCTGACACGGGAAGAGCTCGCAGAGCGACTGGAGCCGTTTCGACGCCGCAGTGGTCTGGTTGACGAGTTTGAAGTGCCCCTGGGCCTTTATCTTCAGACCACGCCACCGCGCGACATCATTGCCCGCATGCTGCGTAACCTCAAGGAAATTCACCGGGCCCAAAAAGACGATGGCCGCCTGCTGTCCGTGCTGGACCGCCTGGTCGTGTTGTTGCCTAAAGCCTGGTCAGAGTACCGCGACCGGGGCCTGGTGCATGCCCAACTGGGCAATTCACGCCAGGCCGTGGCGGATCTGGAGCTCTATCTGGCCAATGCGCCAGATGGCGTGGACATCGCGGTGGTGTCCACGCGGGTCAGCGAATTGCGCGGGGCAAAAAGCTGACTTGTCGGCGCCGATCTTTCAACGCCGGGTGGCAATTACTGGCAGGTGAAACTGGCCGCCACCTCAAGGCTGCCCGAGCCGTTGTAACGCGCTACCTTGGGGTAGGGGCACAGGGGGCGGGTGCGATTGGCAGCCCAGCTGGCAGGCACTTCGGCATTCACACCACCCGCATTGCCGACACCGCGTGCGGACGCAATCACCGTCTCAGGCGCGGTTCCTTTTTCCACCCAGTTCACCAGAGGCGTCAGCATGTCAAACTGGTCGACGGCCGGGCCGCCCGAGCAATGGCCCATGCCTGGCACGCGATAGAAGCGCGCCATGCTGCTGGCGTTTTGCAGGTTCTTGAACCAGGCTTCGGTATCGTTGACCGAAAAGATCGCGTCGCTCACGCCATGGTAGGCCAGCAACTTGCCACCACGGCTGCGCAGTGCAGACATGTTGGTCGGGTTGGGCGGCCTCATGAACGTCATGGCCGACTCCGTGTAAGTCGTATTCGTGGCGTTAATGCCAGTCACCAATGCATCAATGTTGGTGGTCAGTGCAAAATTGGGGCCATTGAAGCCAACAGGGCTTTCAGGCGTCACTTTGAAGATGATTCCAGTCGCACCCGAATCCCGATCAAGCGGCGCAGAGAATTCCCATAACGCAACGCCAGTGTTGGCTGCGGAGGTCCCGCCGCTCACGCCGCTGTCCCACGGGAAAGAGGAATAAATCAGCGCACCAGTGCTGGTGGTGGTGCCACTGAAGATTTTTGAAATGACGGTCTTTTGCGCGGTGGTCAGGCAGGTTCCTTCACGTGCGCCCGTGCAGGTGGGCACATCGGTGGTGATGTTGAACGCGGCCTGGCAGGCCGCTACGTCCTGAACCAGCCCGTCGGTTGCGCCATCCAGCGCATCGCATTTGGCAAGCACCCTGGCACCCAGAAGGCTGCGTTCGGTGTCGGTAAAGCCGGTGGCCAGGTCGGCAGCGGTGGATGCCGTGGCGGTTGTGGCCAGGGTTGCATAGAGCCTGGCACCTGCCAGATTGGCCACGGCGGCCGTGGGCAGGTTGTAGCCTGGCGCGCCGACCAGGATGCCGTCGTAATCATTCGGGTATCGGGTGGCAGTCACCATCGCGTGGCGCCCGCCATTGGAGCAGCCGCCAAAGTAGGAGCGGTCCGGCACTTTGCCGTAGGCCGATTGAATGACGCTTTTGGCCATGGGGGTAAGTTTGCCCACAGCCTGGTAGCCGTAGTCCAGACGCGCTTGCGGGTCAATGCCGAAATTGGGTGTCGGACCGCTGTGCCCAGCGTCTGAACTCAGCACCGCAAAGCCCTGGAGAAGCGCACCCGTCAGCGGGCCGCCACCCAGGCCCCCCAGGGCGGTGACGACCGAGCCGTCTGTACCCCCATTGCCCTGGTGGTAGAAGCGGCCATTCCAGCTTTTGGGCAAGCGAATTTCAAAGGAAATGGCATACGGATTGCCATCGATGCCGGTGCGCTGAAACATCTTGCCGGTGACCTGGCAGTGCTCGGGCACGTCCTGGCCAGCCACTTTGACCGTGCCAGCGGCGATCTTGTTCACCGCCGTCACGCTGGTGTTGGGCAAGATCGCGATTTTTGCCGACAGATCAGCGCAATCGCCTGAAAAGGCGGCGGCTTGTGCAGCACTCAGTTGGGGAAGCGGAATCTCGGTCGGGCTGCTGGAGCCGCCGCAGGCCGCGACGAGCGCTGCGGATACCGCGCTGGCCATGGCAGCGCGACGCAGATGAGGTTGGGTTGGGGTGCGCATCAAAGAGTCTCCTGGTTTCTGGAGTATCCAGAGGGTTGTTGTTCTCGGTCAAAAGCTGCTTTTGACCAGAATGGTTAATTTAATTAATCAATAAAAGAGACGCCACAGGGTAAACACTAATAAATGGAGGTTCTTGAAAAAATACTTTGTGAATCATTTCGAAAATCAGTCGGCATGTATTTCGGGTGTCATGTTGCCCTGCCAGTCTCATAATCAATGCATGAAACTGCCGATGCCTTTCCCACCCCCAGAGTTGACACCCCGAGGACGCCTTGGTGAAGGCGGCCTGCATGACCTGCTGGGCTATCAGTTGGCACAGGCCAACATCGTGACCAGTGCCAATTTCACCCAAGAGGTGGGCGAGCCCCACGGCTTGCGGCGGGTTGAGTTCACCATCCTGCAACTGATCCGGGAAAACAGTGGCGTAACGTCAACCCGGCTGGCGCAGGCGCTGGCTGTTACCAAGCCCGGCATCACCGTGTGGCTTGACCGGTTGGTGGCTCGGGGGCTGGTGGTGCGGGAGCGAAGTGATACCGACGGACGGGCGCAGCACTTGAATTTGACAGCCGCAGGTAAATCGCTGGTTGTGAAATGTCTCAAGCTGCTTCTGGACGCTGATGCGGTGTCCATGCAGCATCTGAGCGAAGGGGAGCGCAAAATCCTGGTGGAGCTGTTGCGCAAGGTGGCGCATGCACGGGGGCTGCACCGGACTTCTTCGGGGGCCGCCTGACCCACCCCATCGCTGTCAGGGCTTCATACAGCAAGCGTGACAAGCTACCAAATAAATAGCAACTCCCAGCGAAATGGCAACTCCCAGCGCTACGCGATCAGTTGACCTGCTCGTAACCAATCTGGCGCGAGATGGCATCGGCTGTCTGCACCAGCAGTGGCGCCAGGCTGGCGATCTTGCTGTCGGTCATGCGGTCTGCCGGGCCGGTCACACTGATCGACGCAAACACATGGCCTGATGAATTGCGGATGGGCGCCGCAGCGCAGCGCACCCACACCTCGTGTTCTGCGTTGTCAATCGCATAACCCCGCTTGCGTATCGCGACGAGCTCCTTGCGCAGTGCCGATGCCGAAGAGATGGTGGTGGGGGTGTAGACCTTAAGGCCGGCGGCGATCACCTGCTCGACAACCTCCGGGCGCTGGAACGCCAGCAAAGCTTTGCCCACGCCCGTGCAGTGGGCGGGTGACGCCTCGCTCTGGCGGGTGCCGCTTAACTGCCGGTCCGATGGCTCTTCGCGTTCGACCACCACCACCTGGAAACCATTGAACACACCCAGATGCGACGACTCACCGGACAACTTGCACAGCCGGTCAATAAACGGCTTGGCTTCGCGCAGGATGTCCATGTTGGCCAAGGCGATATTGCCCAGCTCAAACAGCCGTATGCCCAGGCCGTAGCTGCCGTTTCGCGCGTCCTGCTCAATGAAGCCAATCTCTTTCATGGCCGACAACATACGGTGCGCCGTGGGGCGTGGCAAGCCGGAGATGGTTGCAACCTGGGTCAGCGACAGATGCCGGCTCACCGTCGAGAAGCATTCCAGAATGCCCATCATCTTGCCAATCGATTGAATTTTGCTCTTGTCGTCCGAGGGCGTTTGCGTAGTTTTTGGATCAGCCATGGGCACCTGTTTTTATTGAATCGCCGCGAATTTCGTGGAAGCCTGTCAGGTTAAATCAGACCGGCTGACACCACCAGCCCATGTTTCTCCCATCAGGGAGCGCAGGGTAAACACTGATTGTCCGGAATGGGATGGGCCACTACAGTCTGAAAAAATTCCGGAATGATAGTCCGGATTCCGGACAAATTGAAAGTATCTTTTTTCTAGACTGGAGTCGCTTCGTGCCAAGCCCTGATTCATCCATCCGCCAGCAACTCACCGGTGTGTTGCCCCCCATTACCATGCCTTTCGATTTGAATGGTGATCTCGTCAAAGGCGGGCTTCGCGAGCAAATTGACTTCATCGTGTCGCAGGGTGCCAACGGTGTGGTGGCGGGCGGTAGTACCGGGGAGGGCCATACCCTGACCGACGCCGAATACGCCTCGGTGATGCGTGAAGCCTACGACGCCACCGCCGAACGCGTGCCTTTCCTGGCCGGCCTGATTGTGCAGAGCACCCGCAGCGCCATCGAGCGGTCGCGCCTGCTCAAGGGCATGAAGGTTGCGGCTTTGCAGGTCACACCGGTTCATTATCTGTTCAAGCCCGATGCGGATGCCACCGTGGAGCATTTCCGCACCATCGCCGATGCCACAGGCATCCCGATTCTGATCTACAACGTCATTCCCTGGAACTACCTCAGTGTGGACCTGATGCTGCGCATCATGGACGAGGTGCCCGGCGTCATTGGCATGAAGCAGAGCGGCGGCGATCTGAAATCCTTGTCCGACCTGCTGTTGCGTTGCAAGCCTGAGAACGTGGTCCTGTCGGGGGTGGACGCCTTGCTTTACCCTGGTTTCTGTCTGGGCATGCACGGTGCCATCTCGGCACTAACCAGCGCGGTGCCGGGTACGGTGGTGCGCATCCAGAAGGCCGTGGAGGCCAATGACCACAAAACGGCCAGAGACCTGCACTACAAGCTAAACGCATTGTGGAACTCGCTGAACCATGACAACCTGCCTGCCTGTGTCAAGTACATCCAGCATCTGCAGGGCCTGCGGATGTTCGAGCCACGCGCGCCCATGATGCGCGTGACCGAACAGCAAAAGGTCGCTATCAAGGCCGCCTTGCTGCCGCTGCTGAACTGAACTATCGATCGTTGCCAACCCATCACACGAGGAAACTTAACCATGACTATCCAGATCACCACTCGCAAACTGCTGGCACTTGCCGCTGGCTCCGTAGTACTTTCTGCCCTGCCTTTGGGTGCCGCGGCGCAAAGTGGGGCCGATTTCCCCAACAAACCGATTGAACTCGTTGTGCCCTTCGGCGCAGGGGGCGGCACCGATGTGCTGGCGCGCGTGTTTGCTGATGCGGCCAAGAAGCACAGTAGTCAACCCATTACCGTACTGAACAAGCCCGGAGGCAGCGGTGGCATAGGACTGACCGAGGTTGCCTTGGCCAAACCAGATGGTTACAAGATAGCCATGGTGACTGTGGAGATGGCCATCATTCCCCACA
>JANOAP010000633.1:0-5783 GCA_031411175.1 Rhodoferax sp.
GGTGGCCTTCGGTGCCCTGGCTGAACGGCTTGTCAAACAGGCCATAGGCAGTGACTGGCGGTTCAGCGGCTTTCTGGCTTCACCTCGTAACAGCAAGAGTGTTGTTTTTCATATTCAAGATATTTCGCAAGCCCAGTGTTCCCAACCTGGTTTTAAGCAAGATTAATTTTTTCAGGAGTCCATCATGCCCGGACCAAAACGTTTCAACAAAGACAAGCGCCCAAAGCGCCCCGCACAAAACCTGCTGTTCAAGCGCAAGCGCTTTTGCCGCTTCACTGTCACCGGTGTGGAAGCGATCGACTACAAAGACATTGACACCCTGCGTGACTTCATTGCAGAAAACGGCAAGATCATCCCCGCCCGCCTGACTGGCACCCGTGCCATTTTCCAGCGCCAGCTCAACACCGCTATCAAGCGCGCGCGTTTCCTCGCGATGCTGCCGTACAGCGATCAGCACCGCATCTAAGGGAGTCAAACCATGCAAATTATTCTGCTCGACAAGATCGTGAACCTCGGCAACCTTGGCGATGTCGTCAAGGTCAAAGACGGTTACGCCCGAAATTTCCTGATTCCTTCAGGCCACGCTCGCCGTGCCACGGCGTCTGCCAAACAAGAGTTTGAAGCCAAGCGCGTCGAACTTGAAAAAGCTGCTGCTGCAAAACTGGTCGAGTCGCAAGCCCTGGGCGCAAAGCTCGGCGGCACTACCATCAAGCTGACCCAAAAGGCCGGTGTGGATGGCCGCCTGTTTGGCTCGGTAACCAACTCTGACATTGCTGAAGAGCTGGTCAAAGGTGGCTACAAGGTCGTCAAGGCCCAGGTGCGTATGCCCAATGGCCCCATCAAGCTGGTGGGTGACAGCTCGGTAAGCGTGGCCTTGCACACCGACGTGGTGGTCGAGATCACCGTGTCAGTCTACGGCGAAACCGCTTAATCAGGTCTAAGCCCGAAAAGGCCGCCGGGTGATGCCGGGCGGCCTTTTGTATTTTTGGGGCACGCTTGTCCACAGCCTGCGGCTCTTAATCCACGTGTTCTTCACCCGTTATGCACAGGGTTATCCGTGTGACATCGCGCACCTGAGGGCGTAGCATCAGGCTTCCCCCAGACACCATTTCCCCAAGGCTTTAAATTCCCATGTCCGCCGTACTTTCCGCTGTGCCCGATGATTTCGGTTCAGACCGCCAGGTGGCCCAGCTGCGCATTCCGCCGCATTCGATTGAGTCTGAGTCCAGCGTGCTGGGCGGCCTGTTGCTGGACAACGCAGCCTGGGACCGCGTGGGCGACCTGTTAAACGACAACGATTTTTACCGCTACGAGCACCGCATGATTTACGCGGCCGTCGGCGCGCTGATCAATGCGTCCAAACCTGCCGATGTGATCACCGTCTACGAGCATCTGCAAAGCCAAGGCAAGGCGGAAGAAACCGGTGGGCTGGCCTACCTCAATTCCCTGGCCCAGTACGTTCCCAGCGCAGGCAATATCCGCCGCTATGCCGAGATCGTGCGCGAGCGCTCCGTGCTGCGCAAGCTGGTGGCAGCCAGTGATGAAATCGCCACCAATGCCTTTAACCCCAAAGGTCGGCCAGTTTCAACCATCGTCGATGAAGCCGAGCAAAAAATCTTCAACATTGGCGAGCAAGGTTCGCGCAACAAACAGGGTTTTCAGGCGATGGACACCCTGGTGGTCCAATTACTGGACCGAGTCCAGGAAATGGCCGACAACCCGAACGATGTGACGGGCGTGCCCACCGGCTTTTATGACCTGGACCGTATGACGGCGGGTTTACAGGCAGGTGACCTGATTGTGCTGGCGGCCCGGCCGTCCATGGGCAAGACCGCACTGGCCATCAACATTGCCGAACACGTGGCGCTCAATGAAGGCCTGCCCGTGGCCGTGTTTTCCATGGAAATGGGTGCGGCCCAGCTGGCCGTGCGTATCGTCGGTTCCATTGGCCGCATTGACCAGGGCCACCTTCGCACCGGCAAGCTGACCGATGAAGAGTGGCCAAGGCTTACCGAAGCGATCGAGAAACTGCGCAACATCTCGCTGCACATTGACGAAAGCGCGGGCCTCACATCCAGCGAGCTGCGTGCCAATGCGCGCCGACTGGCGCGCCAGTGCGGCAAGCTGGGCTTGATTGTGGTGGACTATTTGCAGCTGATGAGTGGCTCGTCGTCCAGCGACGGTGAGAACCGTGCCACCGAGCTGGGCGAAATCTCGCGGGGCCTCAAGATGCTGGCGCGTGAACTGCAATGCCCGGTGATTGCGCTGTCACAGCTCAACCGTAGCGTGGAGACCCGCCCCGACAAGCGCCCGATGATGAGCGACCTGCGTGAGTCCGGTGCCATCGAGCAGGACGCCGACATCATCATGTTCATTTACCGCGACGAGTACTACACCAAGGACGCCTGCAAGGAGCCCGGCGTGGCCGAGGTCATCATTGCCAAGCAGCGTAACGGCCCCACGGGTGTGATCAAGCTGGCCTTCCTCAAGCCCATCACCAAGTTTGAGAGCCTGGCCAGTGGCGGCAGCGGAGACTTCTAGTCGTCTTCAAGCGGAAATTAAAGTCAACCAGGCTGCAAGGTCTGCCAGATTAGCTTAATCTGCTTCTGATTTTATAGCGGACCAAGCGTAAGTTACAACACTTCGCTGGCAAAATCTGCCAGCCGGGAGCGTTCGCCACGCGCCAGCGTGATGTGCCCGCCATGGGGCCAGCCCTTGAACTTGTCCACAGCAAACGTCAGGCCGGATGAGCCCTCGGTGAGGTAGGGCGTGTCGATCTGCGCCAGATTGCCCATGCAGATGATCTTGGTGCCGGGGCCGGCGCGTGTCACCAGCGTCTTCATCTGCTTGGGCGTCAGGTTCTGTGCTTCATCGATGATGACGTACTTGTTGAGGAAGGTGCGCCCGCGCATGAAGTTCATGCTCTTGATCTTGATGCGGCTGCGAATGAGCTCGCTGGTCGCCGCGCGGCCCCACTCGCCCGCGTTGGTGTCGGTCTTGCCCAGCACTTCCAGGTTGTCGTCCAGCGCCCCCATCCAGGGCCCCATCTTTTCTTCTTCGGTGCCCGGCAGGAAACCGATGTCTTCCCCCACGCTGACGGTGGCGCGGGTGACGATGATTTCGGTGTAACGGCGGTCATCCAGCACCTGCGTCAACCCGGCCGCCAGCGCCATCAGGGTCTTGCCCGAGCCTGCCGTGCCGGTCAAGGTGACGAAGTCAACCTCAGGGTCCATCAGCAGGTTCATCGCGAAGTTCTGTTCCCGGTTGCGCGTGGTCACGCCCCACACGGCGTTCTTCAGGTGGTTGTAATCCTTGAGTGTTTTGAACACGGCCGTCTTGCCGCGAATTTCCGTGACGCGGGCATATAGCGACGGCTCGCCCGGAGATTCAAAGTACACAAACTGGTTGATCAGCAGGCTGGGCACAATCGGGCCGGTGATGCGGTAAAAGGTATGGGCACCTTGCTGCCAGCTCTCTACGGTCTGGCCATGCGTGGCCCAGAAGTCGCCTGGCAGGGCCATCGAGCCGGCGTACAGCAGGTCACCATCGTCCAGCGTTTTGTCGTTCTGGTAGTCGTCAGTGGCCAGGCCCAGGGCACGTGCCTTGACGCGCATGTTGATGTCTTTGGACACCAGCACGACTTCACGCGGTGCATGCTGCAGCCGCAGTGCATCGACCACGCCCAGTATCTGGTTGTCGGCCTTGCCCTGGGGCAGGCTGGCGGGCAGGGTGTAGTTCAGCGTCTGGGTCTGGAAAAACAGCTTGCCCTTGGCTTCACGATGGCCGGTAGTGTCAAGCTGAAGGCCGGTGCCAATCTCGTCGCCGTTGGCGCCGGCCAGCGCATCGAGACTTCGACTGGTCTGGCGCGCGTTGCGGGCCACTTCGGTCATGCCTTTCTTGTGGCCATCCAACTCTTCCAGCACGATCATGGGCAGGAAAATATCATGCTCTTCAAAGCGGAACAGGCACATCGGGTCATGCATCAGCACATTGGTGTCGAGCACAAACAGCTTGGTCGGGCCGGTTGACTTGCTTTTCTTGGGTCGGGCCGCAGGCTGGGTTGGCCGCTTGTCCTGATGGCTACTACCGGCTGGGGTGGCTGGCGTGCCCACGGCGCGGTCTTCACCGGTACCGGGGTGCATGGCGGGTACCGACACGGCTTTCTCCAGCGCGCCGCGAACCGGCACGTCCCTGGCAACAGGTTCATGCCCTGGCAGTTCCCGTCCCGACAATTGCCGTGCTTCGGGGCGCTCGTCGCCGTGTTTTTCAGTCTTTCTGGCTGTTCTGGGAGTGCTTCGTGCCGGTGCGTCGTAGGCGGCCTGCGACAGAAGGGCGGCGCGCTTGGTAGGGGCGGGAGGCAGTGGCATGGTGGTCGTGGCTCGTGGTGAAGGAGAAAAGGAAGTTTGGGAAAAATGCAGCTTCAAAAGTGAAAAAGCCGCCTTGAGCCAAGGCGGCTTTTGTCGGGAGCGCGGTTGCAGTGTTCAACGGCATGAAATTCATTATGCATGAGCCGCAAGACAGGCCCTGAAACGGTACCCGCCCGGCTAAGCCGGGAGGCATATCGGGCCAATTGTCAGGCGGCTTTTTTCAGCGCCTTGACGGCCTTGAGCACATCGTCCACATGGCCGGGTACCTTTAGCCCGCGCCATTCTTCCTTGAGAAGGCCATCTGCGCCAACAAGAAAGGTGCTGCGTTCAATGCCCTTGACCTTCTTGCCGTACATGATCTTGTTCTTGACCACACCGAACATGTGGCACATTTTTTCTTCGGTGTCAGCGATGAGTTCAAACGGAAGCTCAAGCTTGGTCTTGAACTCGTCATGGGACTTCATGTTGTCGCGCGAGACACCGAACACGGTGGCACCCGCTTTCACAAAGTCTTTGTATTTGTCGCGAAACTGCATGGCTTCGGTGGTGCAGCCGGGCGTGTTGTCTTTGGGGTAAAAGTACAGCACCATCGTTTTGCCCACGTGGGAGCTGTTGGATACCTTGACACCGCCAGTGGCGTTTGCTTCAAATTCGGGGAGGGGTTTATTGACAACGATCGCCATATATAAGTTGTGTCTCTCGTGCAGAATGTGTCAGACTTGATGGAAGGCGCAGAACTGTGACAGGAGTATCAGCGCCACTATCGCAACCTAAGATTTTACCCTGAAAACAGGCGATCAAGACCACTGCCGTCGCGCACAGTAAGGTCCGCCAAAGCTGCCTTGGCCACCGGTGTGGCGACTCGTTTATGGGGGGCTGGCGTTTTCAATCAACACGGCCAGCAGCACATCACGACCCTCACCAGCCAGGATGTTGTAGGTTCTGCAAGCGGCCTGCGTGTCCATGGTCTCGACGCCTATCCGTTTTAAATACAGCGCCTCCAGCCATTGCGGCTGCGCAAACCGTAAGCGCGCACCGCTGCCAAAGATGACCAGTTCGGGTGACTGCTGCGCCAGCAGCGAGAAATGCCCCGCCGTCAGATCTTCAAAACTTTTGCAGAGCCAATCAAGGCGCTGTCCCCGTGAACCAATCACGACGCTGGTGGTGATTTTTTCTGCGGCGACGCTAACCCAGCCTGGCCCATAGCCGCTGATGGATTGAACCTCGAATTTGTCGGGCTGAATTTTCATGAGGATGCCGGTGATGGTCTGAGAGCCGTGTGAAATGCTGCGCCGCACTAAAACAGGGCGGTACTGTGGTCAAATTATAGGTTTCGCCCCGCGCCATGTGCGTCTCATTACCTCCCGGAGGGACTTTGAAAACCATTCAGAAATCCGCCAAGCTGGCAAACGTGCT
>JANOAP010000634.1:0-4201 GCA_031411175.1 Rhodoferax sp.
CAAAACCTCACGGCGATTTCCAACAATGCCGGTGTGGACGGCTTCGGTCTGGGCAAGCTGCTGGAAACGCGCCAGGTCAAGAAAATGATTTCAAGCTACGTGGGTGAAAACAAGGAATTTGAGCGTCAGTACCTGGCAGGCGAGCTGGCTTTGGAGTTCACGCCCCAGGGTACGCTGGCCGAGAAGCTGCGTGCGGGCGGCGCTGGCATTCCGGCCTTCTTCACCAAGACCGGCGTGGGCACGATGGTGGCCGAAGGCAAAGAGCTGCGCGAGTTTGACGGCGAGACCTATGTGATGGAGCGGTCACTGGTGCCCGACGTGTCCCTGGTCAAGGCGGCTGTGGCCGACAAGTCTGGCAACCTGCGCTTCAACCTGACGGCGCGCAACTTCAACCCGGCCGTGGCGATGGCGGGCAAGGTCTGCATAGTGGAAGTGGAAAAAATCGTTGAGCTGGGCGAGCTTGCCCCGGACGACATTCATTTGCCCGGCATCTATGTGCATCGCATCGTCCTCAATGCCACGCCCGAAAAGCGCATTGAGAAAAGAACCATTACAGAAACCAAATAACCTTGCGGGACAGATCTTTAGCTCTGTCCTCAACTGAATAAGAAAGTTTGAACATGGCCTGGACACACGACCAAATGGCAGCCAAAGCGGCTGCAGAATTGCAAGACGGTTTTTACGTCAACCTGGGCATTGGCTTGCCCACGCTGGTGGCTAATTTTGTCAGCCCCGACATCGAAGTCTGGCTGCAAAGCGAAAACGGCATGATGGGCATCGGCCCGTTTCCGACGGAAGACAAGGTAGATGCTGACTTGATCAATGCAGGCAAGCAGACAGTGACCACCATCAAGGGCTCCAGCATTTTTGGCAGCCACGACAGCTTTGCCATGATTCGCGGCGGCAAGATCAACCTGAGTATTCTGGGGGCCATGCAAGTCAGCGAAAAGGGCGACCTGGCCAACTGGATGATCCCCGGCAAGATGGTCAAAGGCATGGGGGGTGCGATGGACCTGGTGGCCGGCGTGAAAAATGTGGTGGTGCTGATGGAGCACGTGGCCAGGAAGAAAGACGGCACGATCGACCTGAAGATCCTGCCCCAGTGCACGCTGCCCCTGACGGGCCTGGGCGTGGTGGACCGCATCATCACCGACCTGGCCGTTCTAGACGTGACACCCCAAGGGCTCAAAGTGGTAGAGATGGCACCGGGCGTGACGCGGGAAGAGTTGCAGTCCAAAACGGGCGTGGCACTGCACTGAATCTGACGCTGCCCCCGCTGCCAGCACTCCGTCGCTGTGGGCGGAAATTGCGAAGAGCAGGGCCGGCTTCTCTACTGCAGTTCATCCCGGGCCAGGTTTTCTATCATGGCCAGCAGCACCCGGCGCGTGGTCTTGATATCTTCCGCAGGTATGCCTTCAATGCTGATGTTGTTGGTGTCTACTGCCATGGGTACCAGCAGGGTCTTGAGGGCGCGGCCCTCGTCGCTGAGGTACACATACACATTCTTCTTGTTGGTCGGCAATTGCCTGCGCACGATGTAGCCTGCGGCCTCCATCGCCTTCATGGCTGCAAAGGTGGTGGGTTCCATCACACCAGCCCGCTCGCTGAGCTCCTTTTGAGTCAGTCCGTCTGTCTCCCACAAAATCCGCAGAAATGGCCAGTGACCCAATGGAATGCCATGCTGCGCCAGACGAACCTGCAGTGCCCTGTGGAAAGCCCGTGACGCATCGCGAACCAGGTGCGCCAGCCGGTCATTGGGTACGGCTTCGCGCCAGTGGTGGAGGATGTTCCGGGTGTCGTTTTTCATGCAACTTGATTGTGCCCGACCTGAAACTGTGGCACGCAATCGACACCCCGGCGTGAGGATTCGAGGATGGTCAGGCAGACTGCCGTGGTAGCGCGTGCCCATTCGCCGCCGTGCAAGGGTGCTACGTCATTCATCGCGGCGTTAAAGAGCTCGTCGATGACCTCTTCGCGGGGAATGCCTGTAGTGGGTAGCACCTCAAACGATTGGCGGGCATCGGCATAGACCGCAATGCCCGAAGGCGTGGGCCTCAAATCAGCCTTCTCGCAGCTGATGACCAGGGGGCCGAAGTGCGGGTGTGCTGCGGGCGGCGTGGTGTGGGCCGCTGGCTGGTACAGGGTGCCCCCGTAGTTTCGCGCAGCCTTGAGACGGGCCTCATCAGTGGATGATGCAATCCCTTGCAACCGCTTGCGTGCCGCGCCGTAGTCATCCGGAGTTTTCGCCTGGCCCATCTCGCCGGTGTGGTCCATCCAGGCGTCCGAGTCGTAGTGCGCATACCCGCTATAGGTGGCTGACGCGAAAGCACCGCCCTCAAAACCCAGCAAGGCACTGTAGGCACCTTCGGTGGGGCGGGTAGCGTCCCACGCGCCGGTGTGGGCACGCACGCTGCGCACCAGGCCACCGCCCAGCAGGCGCACGATGTCAATCTGGTGAGCTGCCTGGCTATGAATCACACCGCCGCCTGCATCAGTGTCGAGTTCTTCAGGCCGTCGGGGCCGATAGAGAAAATCCGTAAAGTTCAGCGCTGTGATCATTTTGACGGCACCAAAAGTGCCGCAGTCGATGAGGTGCCGCGCATGCCGGATGGGTGTGTTGAAGCTGTGGCTGTGACCCACCACCATGTGAACCCCGGCGCGTCGCGTTACATCCAGCATGTCGGTGCACTCATCCAGCGTCAATGCCATGGGTTTTTCAACCAGCACGTGCTTGCGATGTGATGCTGCAATGCTGACGTGGTCTGCATGAAACTGGTGGGGTGATGCGATGTAAACCGCCTGCACTTCGGGCCTGGCGCACAGGGCTTCAACCGACGCATAACTTGGCGCGCCGAAGTCTTTTTCAAACTGGTTTCTGGCGGCAACCAGAGGGTCTGCTGCACCCACCAGCTTGATGCGCGGGTCATTCAAAAAAGTGGGCAGCATGAGGGTAAAGGCGCGGCCCAACCCAACAACGCCCAGGTGCAAAATCTTGTTGCTCACAGGTCCAGCTCCAGTTCTGGTGATGTCGCGCGCGACACGCAAACCATGATATTGCTGGTTTTTTCCTCGTCACTCAGAACCATGTCACGGTGCTCTGCCTCACCCGACAGCAAGCCCGTGCGACACGAACCACAGGTGCCGCTCTCACACGAGCTGGTGACATGGTGGCCGCAGGCCCGCAGGGCTTCAAGAATGGACTGCTCCGCAGAGACTGGTACGAGGCCGCCGCTTTTGCGCAATCGCACGGTAAACGCCGTTTTGGGGGGGAAGGCGCTGACGTCCACGCCAAAGCTTTCAAAATGGATGCTGCCCGACGGCCAGTGACCCGACATGTCTGCGACCGCGTCCATCAGCCCGCGTGGGCCGCAGCAATACACGTGGGCACTGCCTGGGGTCTCGAACAGAGGCCAAAAGTCAAAGGCCGAACCAGCATCGCCATGGTCGTGATGCAGTTGCACATGGCCTGCGAATTCAGGCGCGCCCAACTCTGGCAGAAAAGCGGTGCCCACCAAGTCTCGGGTGCAATAAATCAATTTGAAGTGGTTATTGCCCTGGGCTTTGAGATGCCGCATCATCGACAAGATGGGTGTGATGCCAATGCCCCCCGCAATAAAGATAAAGCTGTTTGCACGGGGGTGCAGTTCAAAGTGATTGCGCGGCGCACTGACCCACAGCCGCTGCCCTTGCACGACGTCGTCGGCCATGCTGATGGACCCGCCGCTGCCCCGCGCGTCGCGCTTCACGGCAATCTGGTAGGTGCCGGTATTGGCGGGGTCGCTGCACAGCGAATAGTTTCGCCGGCTGCCATTGGGAACTTGCACCGTGAGGTGCGACCCCGCCGTGAACGCGGGCAAGGGCACGTGTTGCGGATGGCGCAGTTCGAAGCTGAAGATGTCTTGGGCAATAGCGCTCTTGCGTACCACCTCCACTTCAAAGAAAGGAGGTTCGACGGTGGCAGCGGCTTTGTCGGCGGTGGTGTTCAAAAGCAGGTCTCCAGAATTGACGGCAGAAAAAGCTTGACAAATTAGTCAAGGTCTAATAATCTTAGTCATCTAAGAATAAATAAGCAAGTCATTTGAAGCTATTTGAGTTGTACCCGCAATAAAAGGATGCAGTTATGTTGACCAACGAAGAGAACGAGCTTCTGTGCCGTGTTGAGGGCCAGGCCCCCATGGGCCAGTTGATGCGCAGGCACTGG